>NZ_JBHNYN010000019.1:0-75684 GCF_054960695.1 Vibrio sp. PSi01 | reverse complement strand
CGAAAAGTTGTCGCTTCTGTCGCCGGATTCAAAGGCAACATCAAAGAAGAATGGAATATATTTACAAAAACCGGAAAATAGTAACAGCCAAGAGAAACAAATTTAAAATATTACCTTAATATCGAGGTTTGAACTTCGACCCAGACTCGCCTTGATGCGAACACAAAGAGCTGATATCTAAATGGCTTGGGATTTCAATGCACTACAGGGCTTTTTGATTGTAGTGATCTTTAAAAAGATCTCGGCTAGCAACTCACACTTTTTCATTAACTTATTAGTTCTATAACGAGAAAGATTGATATTTAATTTCATTATGACACTCGCAAAAGCCCTGGTGGCAACTGAACCATTACCAACACTACGGGGTTCTTACTCCAACACTTAAAACTGATTCGATCAATACCAAACATTTTGCATAACTTTAAAATATCATAGCTCTGTTCGAGTTTCTCAATTATAGAGACTTCATAAGTACTTATAATTTGAACAAAGTATCAATAGAAAAGTAACTGTTGGGATAATGCCTGTGTTGAGAGCTTCTTCCATTTAATATTGATCTGCTCCAGTTAGACTGGACACCGCATTAAGCGACATGTTGTTTTTCATAGTTAACTGGGCTTAGATACCCAAGAGCGCTATGCCTTCTTGTTCGATTATAATCAACTTCAATGTATTCAAAAAGCGCTTGGCGCATCTCTTCTCGGGTCATTATCGGCTCGTATTGGACAGCTTCTACTTTCATTGAGTGAAAAAAGCTTTCAACACAGGCATTATCCCAACAATTCCCCTTCCTACTCATGCTTTGTTTTAGATTATG
The DNA here is from genome assembly GCF_054960695.1 of Vibrio sp. PSi01. NCBI lineage: Bacteria > Pseudomonadati > Pseudomonadota > Gammaproteobacteria > Vibrionales > Vibrionaceae > Vibrio > Vibrio sp. PSi01. Next base: position 74,867 of record NZ_JBHNYN010000019.1, on the reverse strand, counting down.
AGCTGCGATTAAATCTCGGTAGTCTTTTGAGCAATATTGGCTACCTCTATCACTATCACTATCACTATCACTATCACTATCACTATAGATAATCACGTCTTCTGGCATGCCTCTGCGGAACAATGCCATTGATAGTGCATCACAGACCAGAGTTGCGGTCATTCTGGTGCTCATTGGCCAACCAACGACTTGCCGTGAGAACAGGTCGATAATAACATCCAGCCTTCGCTTGTCGCTAGATAGGTGATGTCTCCGGCCCATTTTTGGTTCTGTGCTGTCGCATTAAAGTCTTGCTCAAGCAAGTTCGGGGCAACAGGAAGCCTATGCTTACTGTCTGTCGTACATTTGAACTTACGGGCGGCCTTCGCGACTAAGCTCTGGCGTTTCATGCTTGCGGCAATTGTTTTTACATCGTGCTTATTACCATTTGCCTCAAGTTCTTTTGAATGCACCTTGCACCATCGTGTTCCTTTTTATCATCAAAAACTTCTCGAACTTTGCTATCAAGCTGCTTGCGGTGCTCGTTTCGTTGAGTGACTTTATGACGATTATCAATCCAATAATAAAACCCACTTCGAGAAACCCCGAACACCTTAGCCATACGGACAATCCTATATTGCATCAGGTGTTCGAGCATAAACTCATAGCAATCTACTTTAGATTTTTCGCGAAAGTAGGTGGCGGCCTTTTTTACGATATCTAGCTCTTCAGCTTGCTCTGCTAATAATCGTTTGAGCTTGGCATTTTCAGTGGCGAGATCTCTTTCTCTATCGCTAATTTTCGCGTCTTTTTTGACGGCTTTACGCCATCCATAGATTTGAGATTCATATAACGATAGTTGTCGTGCGGCAGCAGCGACACCGACTTTCTCTGCTAACTTAAGCGCTTCGGCTTTAAATTCAGGAGCATGTTTGATTCGTATTTTCTTAGTTGTCATTGTCTACCTCGTTAGTAATTGTACTCACTTAACTCAGTGTCCAAAACTTCTGGTGCGGATCATTCTAGGCCACGCCGATATCAGCATGACAATGCGCTATGCCCACTTCGCACCTGATCACCTATCTGAAGCCATTCTCCATAACCCTCTTTCTAACCTGTAACCTGTCGCCACAGATTTTTTTTCTCGGCTGTCGCCACTTTGTCGCCACTTGCCAAATTTCAGGCAAAAAAAGAGCCACTAAAAAGCGGCTCAATCTTTAAAATTTAAACAATTGTTTTAAACGTTACTCGCGACCAAATACGTTATTCTCTTGCTCTTGCACACGGATGAAAGTCGTACGCTTAGTTAGCTCTTTAAGCTTTGCTGCGCCTACGTATGTACAAGTTGAACGTACACCACCAAGGATGTCAGAGATAGTGTTGTGAACTGAACCACGGAACGGAAGTAAAACAGTTTTACCTTCTGCAGCGCGGTACTTAGCAACACCACCTGAGTGCTTGTCCATAGCCGACTGTGAAGACATGCCGTAAAATTTCATGTATTGCTTACCGTCTTGCTCTACAACTTCACCGCCTGACTCAGAGTGACCAGCTAGCATGCCGCCTAGCATTACGAAGTCAGCACCACCGCCGAACGCTTTAGATACGTCACCCGCACATGAACAGCCACCGTCACCGATGATCATGCCGCCAAGGCCGTGTGCTGCGTCGCCACACTCGATGATTGCAGAAAGTTGAGGGTAGCCTACGCCTGTTTTAACACGTGTAGTACAAACTGAACCTGGGCCGATACCAACCTTAACGATGTCTGCACCCGCTAGGATTAGCTCTTCAACCATATCACCTGTTACAACGTTACCTGCAGAGATCACTTTGTCTGGGAATTCAGCACGTACTTTTTGTACGTACTCAACTAGGTGCTCTGAGTAGCCGTTAGCGATATCAATACAGATAAATACGAAATCTTCGCTAAGAGTCATGATTTGCTTAACTTTTTCGAATTCAGCTTCAGACGTACCCGTTGATACAAATACGTTGTTCAGTGTTTTCTTGTCTGCTGTTTTAGCGAACTCAGCCCACTGCTCTACTGTGTAGTGCTTGTGTACTGCAGTCATAACACCGTGCTCTGCTAGAGCAGCTGCCATTTCAAAGCTTGCTACCGAATCCATGTTAGCTGCAATTACTGGAGTACCAGACCATTGACGACCGCTATGCTTGAATGTAAAATCGCGGGTTAATTCAACTTGAGAACGGCTTTTAAGGGTAGAACGCTTCGGACGGAAGAGTACATCTTTGAAACCTAACTTAAGTTCTTGTTCGATACGCATGGTGTTTTCCTTGATTCATAAAATTATGTGTCTCTCGCGAAATGCGTAGTAAAACCGTTGGCAGACGAGTTTACTTTTCTTCGGACACAAAAAAACCGGAGCGTTGGCAGACGCTCCGGTTTTCAGCATTATAGGTCGTGATTTAGTAACAGCAAGTCTGATATTTCACTTTTTTTTATGCTATCCTCTCAAAGATTCCATACCTGCTTCAAACCCCTCAGCTTTACTTTTCCACTAAATTCTTATTAATTAATAACTTAGCGAACTATTCACGCAAACGCTGTCGATTTATTGCGCAATCGTTTTCCTCCCTATTTCACTCAATATCACCCTCATTAAGCAAATATGTGAAGAAAGTGCCTCGAAATCACATAAAAATCACACTTTTCTCCAACAAAAAATTGTCTTTTTTCTTAAATAAATTCGATTTTTTCCCAAATTTTCTTTGCTCTCGACCAAATTAGGTAATCTCATCACCTTGCCAACTAGCCCCAATTTGGAAAAGCACTGTGCAATGGGTTCGATTTTGAGGTCGAGATTCATTTGGGTTTGAGAATCCAGCCCTCGCACTCCATTAAATAATGCTTTCAAGCTCAAGCTTTATAAATCTAATTTCTATTAACCCGTAGCATTACCGTTCCAAAAGCACATTTCGTGGCTGCCCTTTCGTTCATTTAACCTGGAAGACTCTGCAAAGCGCACAGAAAAAGAAGATTGGTTGACGTGTAAAACTGGGGGGAAAGACAAGATTTAAAGAATAGAAAGCAAAAAAATGGCTAAAGTGGTTAACCTTAGCCATTTTTATTCGCTGATCAGACTGATGCTAATACGCACATAGAAAATTGCTGTTTAGTGAATAGAGCAGTGCTAGTTCTTTTGAGAAACTAACGCTTCAGCGGTCGCATCTTGAATAGATAAGAACAATGAGCTGACTTGCCCTGTTGGTGAGCGCATTGGGTTCAGGGTCACGTTCTGATACATGAAATCGGCTTGTTGGGTTACTGGCCTAACGTTACGACACTTAAACAGATAAGGCCTTTGTTGCCATGTAATGAAGCTGCGGCAACCTAGGTCATAGACTGGCTTGGTTTTCAGCCTAAACCACTCTTCAGGGATCTCAGGGAATAACTCAAAGATCGACTTACCGATCGCATCATGCGATTGCTTACCGCTATGGTGCGTCATGAAGCCATTCCAAACTTGTACCTGAAAGTCACGATTAATGACCACCAGCCCCATATCGACGTTTTGAACCATGTCCACCATCCAGTGGAACTGTTCAAATTCAGCAGGAAGATTCAGCATATTAAAACTCCTCCATTAGGTAGGCCAATTTGTTGTCTAGAAGAGGCAGAGACTCATCGACAAACATAAACAGAAGGTCACAACGGATAGAAGTGCCATCAATGTTGTAGCTGACTTCGAAAGTCATGGTCTTCTTAAATGAGCCACTGGTATTTTCGATGACCGAATCGATCGAGATGTGTTGCCCGAGCAGTACAGGAGAGCTCTGGAAGAAACGAACTTCAGATTGCTCCCCTAGTCCATTCAAGAATGAGCCTACAAGGATGTTAGATACATCCATCAGTAGCTCTAATTCTTCCAACTGTTCGCTTTCGGTTGGCACTTTCATGAGCTTTTTAAGGTCGCTCACACTGGAATCGCTCAACAAGACTAATGCTTCGCCTGCGATGCCTTCTCCGCTGAAACCTTGGCAAACACCCGATACTTGGTCGTTGTCTGCTAGGTCACGAAGTGCCATGTGCAATTCACTCACTTCGAAGATGTTAACGTTCGGCAGTGGTAAATGAACAAACACATTGAAGTGACGAGCCAATGCATCCGCTGCACGACCAATCGCTACGTTCGCAACTTCCATGTAGATGTCACGTCGGCGAAGAATTGGGAGTTCTAAAGGCGAAGGCGTAATGAGTTGAGGCTGTTTTGGTGGCTCAACATGCTCACGTAAAATGGCTTTTAACGCTTCTTTATCGATCGGCTTTTGCAAAAACGCTTTAGCACCAAGGTCCATTACCTTCTGTTGCGCTTTTGGCTGGATATCACCAGAAACAACCACAACAGGCGTGGTATCACCTAAACGTTGCATCTCTTCCAATGTGCCATAGCCGTCTAATTCCGGCATGGTGAGGTCGAGGAACATAAGTTTGAACTGGTTTTGAGCTAACTCTTCAAGTGCATTAAGCCCATGAACAGCAAAAGTTATATCTGCATTTAGAGAACTAGGCAGTGACCGAGCCATTTGCTTCCTTGCTAACGCAGAATCATCACATATAAGAACTGGGAACGACATAAATGCACCACCGACAAATTAAAGCTAACTGGCACGAGTGTAACAGATCATTATGGTATCAGGTACGGGGTGAATAGATTTATATGTAGATTATTAGTAAGAATGATGAAACAGGCAGGTAAGCTATTATTTGACATTATTCTTTATGAAAAACAATATGCTACAAAGGTAATAACAAACTGTAATTATAGAGTAATAGCACTTTTTTGGGTGAAACAACGCGGCGAATTTATGAAATGCCAGCCTTAATAAGTGGGTTTATTAAGACTCGAACGACTCATACATTTATCGCCTTTATAGGTCCAACAAACAAGCGCAAACAAAGTAGCACTGACCCACAAGGCGAGTATCCAAAAGTTAATGTAAACGCTATGGGGAAAAGCTAGAACTGATAGGACGGCCATAGAATCAGTAACGCAAAACGTATGATCACGGCAAAAACCAATAGAGCGATCCCTAAACGGTACCATTTATATTCAGCTATATTCATTGGGATACGCTTGTAAAACATCGTAATCACCCCTTTCCAATCGCTACTGCGCCTTCCATATTGCATCATGCTTGTTAAAACAAACAGTGCACCAAGCACCAACATTCCTTTTTCAGCCCAGAACAATCCAACTTCCATTTGTGCATTCCTTGATAAAACATTAAGCAACTCGAATCATTCTAGTCACCTTTTAGCTCGGTTTCTGTAAGACCAAGGTCTAACTCGTTTTCTGCTTATCTAAACATAGTACTGAATTGAACGCAGTTAACTGAACGGCGTGTTCATCTCGAGTTCAGCTTGGCTACCTATACTCATGTTTCCATTAACAGGAGAAACTCAATGAAATCACTGAAAAAGTCGCTTTGTGTCTTAACTGCTTCAGCTTTACTCGTTACCGCTCCGTTTGTGAGTGCTTCATCACCACAACAACTGCCTCAGCCAGTATTGAGCCCGCTACAAATGGTCATTGCTTCTTTAAACCTAACCGAAGAGCAACAAGCAGAAGTGTTCTCTTTTGTAGAAGACTATCAATCCGATAGAACAGAGATTGATATGGATAAAGCAATAGAGCTTAAGAAGAAACAGATCAGCCTTGTGACTCAACCGGATTTTGATGAAGCTGAAATGGAAAAGGTCATCGACACGGTTCAAGCAACCGAGAAGTCGATGGTGATGCAAGAAATGCGTCTTAAGAACAACATCTATAACGTGTTGACTGAAGAGCAGAAAGAGCAATTCAAAACAATGATGAAGTCCGTGTTGTCTGGTAACAAATAGACGCCACTCTTTGCCTTGATAGCGATAGGTTAATCCTTGCCCGTAGATACATATCGCATGCAACATAAGACCGAATCAGAAAAATGAGAACAGAAAAAGCCGCAGTCGTTACGATGACTGAGGCTTCTGTGTTTAATGTGTAACTAGCGGCTCACGAATAAACATGATTCGATAGATCCGGGAACTTGCTGTTCTTTTGAATGACACGCATCAGTTGGATGAGCAGCAGAATACCTGTCACACCCAAACCAACACCGATTCCGCCCCAAATTCCTGCTAATTCGAACTTAGGCATCAAATACCAAGCAGCAGGTAGTCCAAATACCCAGTAACCAATGGCAGTCATTACGGTTGGCATCGAGACAATCTTCATGCCTCTTAACAGATTAATCGCCAACAGTTGCCAAGCATCAACAATAAAACACAGAGCGACGACCCAAATAACAGAAGCCAGCAATGAAGTCATCGCCCCTGTACCATCATCCAATTTGAAGATAGAAGCGATCATTTCCGGCCACAGGATAAACACGGCAGATAACACCACGCTCAATACCGATACTAAAATAAAGCTCTGAATTGACGTTCGTTTAATTCCTTCAAAATTACCCGCACCATAATCGCGTCCCACCAAAATTGCGGCTGCTTGCGAGAAACCGAAATTGAAGTTCCAGGTAAAGCTTAAACATTGAAGCAAGATTTGATGCAGCGCCAACGAGGCAATACTGATCGTCCCCGCCATTAAGGTGCCGCCGTAAATAAGCCCATGCTCAAGCAACGCCGCCAAGCCGATAGGTAAACCCATTAACAACAACGGGCTCATCAACTTGATTGAGTACTCTTCTGTGTTTAACCAAGGGGCGAACTGCTTGAATTCATCACGCTTAAATACCCAAACCGTGTATCCAACCATCACGATAAATGCCGCGATAGCGGTTCCTAAGCCTAAACCCGTTAAGCCCATATCTAACTGGAACGTAAGTAAATAACTCACCGGCACATTTAAAATTACGGTGATAATAGACATCACAAGAATAGAGCGCACGTTACCAAACGCACTGGTTAAGCCACGAAGAACCAACAATATAAGGGAAGGCAGCATCACCCATTTCAGAGCGTGTACATATTCCATGGCTAAAGTGATCACTTCTGGTGGTTGCTTGGCCGCTTCTAATACCAGTGGCGCAAACCAGAAGCTGGCCATTAAGGTCACACTGAGCACGAATGCCAACATGGTTGCGCCTTTCACCGCTAATCTGATTTGAGTATTACCAAACTCTGGGCGAGCGACTCGCTGACCATAAGCAATAGCAATCAAGTTCGCGACACAGCCTACCGTACTGCTCGCAATAATGAAGATGAAGAAGTAGATAGAGGCCCCTAATCCACCAGCCGCAAGCGCCGACACACTGATGCGTGACATCATCCAAACATCAGTAAGGACTAGAGCCATGGATATCAGCTGTGAAATGATCAAAGGGAATGCAAGAGTGAGTATTTTTTTCATGAGCGCCTCAGTTAATTTCGCCCAAAATACGATCGATGGGGCTAGCGTTCAATTGATAAATTTGCGACTCTAACATTCCATAAACTCATGCGAACGAATTATGACCCCATATCCGAGCTTGCCATCATCACATAATGGTTTGAAAGCCTTTGAAGCTGCAGCAAGGCTGATGAGCTTTACGTTAGCTGCCGATGAGCTTCACGTAACACAGAGTGCGATCAGCCGTCAGATCAAACAGCTTGAAGATGAGCTCAGCACATCACTGGTTGTTCGCAAACACAGAGCAATTGAACTCACACCTCAAGGGCATGATTTGTATAGAGTATTGCGTGAGAGCTATGGAAATATCGAAGCGGTAATGGCGTCTTGGAAAGATCCCAAGCAAAAACGAATCGTGATTAAAGCCACCTTGAGCTTTGCAACCCGTGTGCTGATATCCAAAGTGCGCGAGTTGAATGAACGCTACCCCGACTATGAGATAGTGATTGTTCCAGTAATAGAAGAAGATGAGGCAATCAATAGTAGTGAGTATGATTTATTGATCTTTCACACTCGCTTCAAAAAACGTTACGACAACGCACCAGATATTACCTTCTTACGTGAAGAGTTTATGGCTCCGGTTTGTTCCACGAACGTTATTACTGAGGACACCGATTTAACTTCCATTTTAACGATGCCTCGTATTCACCCAACACTCGATCACCACGACTGGAAAGTGTGGTTGGCTGATGTCGAATCCCCTCCAAAGAAGCCTGTCAGAAATACCAGTTTCTTATCGTTAGATATGGCACTCAGTGCCTGTTTATCGGGTGAAGGTGTCACGGTAACGGATCTCCTTTTGGTCTTAAAGGAACTGCAACGTGGCTTTTTATATTGTCCGGAGCACGCCAAACTACAACACAGTGCTTGGACGTATTACATTCACCAGCGCACTCATACTCCTGTGATAGACGATATTATTGACTGGCTCAGAGAAGAAACAGCAAAAGAGATTGAGTTACTCAAGCAATTGGCACTGCAATACCATTGGTCTGGCGTAATTAAAGCGCAAGATTAACTCAAAAATAGTAAGCAAAAACCTCAAAACCAGACACAAATAAGCCGCAACTCTTACTGCGGCTCATGCTTTCTGAACAGTCATGTTTAGCTTTTATTCTGGCTTTCCAGATAACTGAACACTACAACTTAAACATACGTGCGCTGCGTGGTGGCAAATTGAAAGTGTGATAACGAGAAGTAACCGTTTCTGTTGCAGTGCTCAACACATCTTGGTATTGAACATTCCAGTTAAATTCATGCTGGTAGGTATCTACAGTAACTCCACGAGTTTCACCACACTTGTTGATACCCACAACCCCTTCTTTACCACGCTTGAATAACAAGGTGCACTGATCGCTCGAAAGCATAGTCATGGTTTTGCCCTGCATCGCATTATGGAAGCTCAACATGCTCTTCATCGTTGAGCTATTCCAAACATTGCCCCAGCGACCGTTATCCTTATCTTCAGAATCAGGAAGATCATCACTGTAGATCAACGGCGTACCGCCATCTTTGCCAAGAATGTAAGCGTAAGCAAGCTGCTCATCTTGTGGATCCATAATTTGGTAACGGAAACCATCATTAGTTGGAATATCGTGCGTGATCGCAAAAGTAATCGAACGATTGTCATCGAGCGCTTGCCCATAAGCTTTTGGATCATGCAGTTGGTTTAAACTTCCGTTCATAGAGAAGGCCGAGCGAATCGAAGCAAACAGCGGGAAATCGTACGCGGAGTGATTAGTATTGTTTAAATAAGGTGCTAAGAAGGACTCATAGCCACTGTTGCCTGCCCCACCGCTGGTAATCACCTCACCAAACACATGAATGTTCGAGGTAATATCAGACGTGAACACTTGATCGATCTGGTACTGACTCATGTGCTTTACGGCATCAATACGGAACCCTTTGACTCCCATATCTTTTAGAGCTTTTAGGTATAGACGTTGCTGTGAAACCACCCAATTGTTTGGATCCAAATCAGGAAGACCAACATCACCATCTGCGCCACACAAACGCCAATACTGAACGTGACCAGGGTCGTTCCAATCCGAAATACAGCCTGCTGGGTGGAAATCGTTAGCCGAGACAAAACCTTGCGCTAAGTTGCCAAACAAAGTCTGGTCAGCATAGTAGCTTGAGCGGCCGGCATAGTCGTTTAGCACTTCTGTGCCTGGGTAATCCAAGTCACTTCGCTTCCAGCTTTCATTCGCCATGTGGTTGAGTACAACATCAGCGTAAACATCAACACCCACACCTTTGAGTGCAGTGATCATTGCGGCTAAATCTTGCTTGTTCCCCAACGGAGAATCAATGGTGCGCAGATCTTGTGGTTGATAACGTGCCCACCATTGGCTGCCACTGGATTTCATTGCCGGTGCAACCAACACTTTCTTATAGCCAGCTCCGGCTATTTGGTTGGCGTTGGCCGTTACGTCTGAGTACTTCCAGTTGAAAGCGTGCAAAATGGTATCAGCGTAAGTAGCTGAACTGAAAGAACAAGCGGCAAGTGTGGATATGAGTAAGGTATTTATTGGTTTCATAGAACATATCTCGCATTATAAATTCACAAGAATGATATGAGTGGGTGTAATAATTAAAACGTTCGATAAATCAGAGTTGAATTAACGTCACTTTCTGTTGGTGTGGATTTTATAAAATTGAGCGATGGACGATATTATGTGAGATAAAGGCACGTATAACTGAAATGAGAATTAATTGAGTCAAGTTGACTATTACAAGACAAAGACTTTGGTCGGCGCTTCTAAACTAAGTTATGATTCCTTCTCCCTCAACCGATTGATATTTTTATGCCTTCTTTCTCTTTTTCTCAAATCCCTGTTGGGGTTCGATTCATGATTCTCTCCGCTTTTGGATTCGCACTGATGTCAGCTTGTGTGAAATACATTAGCAACTATGGCATACCCGTATTCGAAATCGTTGCAGCTAGGGCGCTGGTGTCGTTGATCATCAGTTATGTCGATGTGAAGCGCAAACGTATTTCGATTTGGGGCAACAACAAACCACTCTTGTTCGTGCGTGGTACTGTCGGTACTGCGGCGCTAATGTGCGTTTACTATGCCGTAACCACCTTACCATTAGCAGAGGCGACCATTTTACAATACGTGCACCCCGTATTTACCGCACTACTGGGCGTGTTATTCCTCAAAGAACGCATCCAAAAATCGACCATGATCTGCATTGCATTCTGCCTAGTGGGATTATTGGTAATGGTACAACCGAGCATGAACAGCGGAGCGAGCAGCGAGTTGCCATTATTCAGTATTATGCTGGCATTATGTGGTGCGTTTGGCAGCTCAATCGCCTATGTAATTGTGAGAAAGCTTAGCCAAACTGAAGACAGCTCGGTGATCATCTTCTACTTCCCACTGGTTGCTCTACCAATCTCAACCGTTCTTATCTGGAACGATTTTGTGTGGCCGAGCGTGTTCTTAACATTGATGTTGATTTTAGTAGGGATTTTCACACAGATAGGCCAATACGGCTTAACCAAGGCGATGCAAACCCAAGCAGCAGGCAAGGCTTCGGCTTACTCTTACGTTCAGATCGTATTCTCGGCACTGTTAGGCGTGTGGATATTTAATGAAATTCCATCAGTTTGGACTTACCTAGGTGGTGGGCTGATCGTGACAGGCGCACTAATCAATGTATTTGGTAAACAGTTATTGGTGCCATTTAAAGCTAAATAGCTAGCTGTTTAGCGTTAGACTTATACGCCGTTAGGCAAACAGACAAACAAGTAAAGATTGAAAAAGGGCATTGCGGAGTATTCCACAATGCCCTTTTCTGTAAGTCTTTCCTAGCACCCTTTATTAGACGTTTTATTTTGAACAAACTCGCTCTAACAAACCAAGACAATTAACGAGTTTTATTACGTGGCATTGCGCAGTTTGGGATCATCGCTCAAGTATTCTACGAACTCGATTTCAAAACCAGCTGGATCCACAAAGTAGACGTTTTTGCGATAAGGTTCTTCCGCTCCGGGTTTGGCTATTGGGAAGCCCGCATCGATAAGGCGTTCAATCACACTCTCAATATTATGGGTCACATAAGCGAAGTGAGCGAGACCAACGGAGTGTCCGGCTAAGTCTCTATTTTCACCCTCACCATGGTCACTCAATGCAATATATTGATACTCATCGCCAAAGTGCAACCAGTTACGTGGCTTACCTGACCACTCCCCTTTTCCCTCATCACGGACATACCAATGAGGGAATGCCGCTTTATAGAAAACCAGCATTTCTGGGATGTCTTTTACCACTAAGTTCACATGTTCAAGTTGGATCATTCTTCTCTCCTTAAAGTATTCTCGTAAGCAACGTTGTATATCCTAATACCTCAAGTTAAGTTGAGGTAAAGCACTAGTTTGCATTTATTTCGAGAACGTTTTTAGAGCCCAAATTGCCGTACTTCGATAACATACAGACCCTAAGTTTAGACGACCTTCTCTAAGGTGACTTCTTTGGCACCGAGCTTACTAATTCACATGCTTTAAGCTAAGCGACAAACAACCTCATGAATAAATAGAGTCGACTTGTTCGTGCTTCAACGATAAGTCTTGTTGTAGAAAATCCAACAAGTATCGATGTAACTTAGGCTGGTATTGTCTTGAGGGATACAGCGCCCATATGCCAACAGGGTTCACTTGACAGTCTGTTAGCAGAATAGTAAGAGCTCCAGTTTGTGCTTCATTGTCAATAAAAGGCAGAGGTAAACACGCTATACCTTTGCCATTAATCGCTGCATTAAGAAGTATGGAACTATCATTTACAGAGTAGTTACTTGTGACCGTTACATTAATAGGCTGAGCAGATTTAGAACCGGCTTTAGAAACAAACAGCCAATCATTGCCTATTCGTTTGTGGATCAAGCAATTGTGATCGAGTAAATCTTCGGGAGATAAAGGAGCCCCATGTTCCGCTAGGTATTGAGGGGAAGCGCAAACCACCGATGGACAATCAGCCAATTTCTTTCCAATTAAAGATTCGGGCAGGTCATTACTCAACTCGATTGCCATATCAACCCCATGTTTTATCAAATCCAGTGACTGATTCGACAGCGTGAGATCAACTTCTATGTCAGGGTACTTAAGCATGAATTGTTCGATAGCTTGGGCAAGATAGCCCTGACCAAACGAAATGCTAGTAACCAGTGAAATTCTTCCTTTAGGTTGAGAGTGCTGTTCTTGGGCTAAGCTATATAGTTGGGCATTCTGCTCTAAAATATTCTGGCAGAAAGGCAATAAATCACGACCGGCGTTAGTGATACCTAAGCTTCTTGTTGAGCGATATAGTAAACATACACCTAAAGACTTTTCCAACGCGGTTATATGCCTAGTCGCCATGGATCGTGACATTCCTAAAGCCTCAGATGCTGCCGTCAGGCTTCCTAGATCGACAGTAGAAACGAAAACTTCCATTGAAATAATTCTATCCATACACCCTCAATAGTTCGATTTATGCAACAATCTATTGACGTATAGCATATATATCAACTTCAAACTAGGTTTTATACTGACCTTCTATTCCAATACCGAGCCCAATGAAATGAAAAAAACAATGGTACTAGTCGCATGCCTCAGTGCAGGTTTAATTCAAAGTAATACACTATTTGCCCACACTCAAAATGCTGAAAACTCAACGGTAGCAATCATTGAGTCTGGTAAACTTATGGGAAGCAACCATGATGGTGTGACTACATTTTATGACGTTCCATATGCGCAAAACCCTTTTACGGCAGAGCGCCGTTTTCAAGCTCCGCAAGCCTACGAAACTTGGAGTGGAATATTAGATGCAACAAAAGCAGGTCAACCCGTTCCACAACCAAGTCGAGGTAAAAACATCACCTTGGTGGGGGCTCCCGGACATCTTACTCTGAACATATGGACACCGACTAACGCCATTGCTGCCAACAACAAGGCATCAAATAAAAAGCTGCCTGTCATGGTGTGGATCCCAGGCGGTGCTTTTATCCGAGAAGACGCTGCAGAGTTGGCTTATGATGGTACAAGCTTTGCGAAGAACAACGTGATCGTTGTAACGATCAATTATCGCGTAGGCGTTGATGGCTTCATGCACCTTGAAGGCACACCGGATAATCGCGGCATTCTTGATCAAATCATGGCTCTTAAATGGGTACAAAATAACATCGAAGATTTTGGTGGCGACCCTAGCCAAGTGACGGTCGCAGGTCAATCAGCCGGGGCAGAAAGTGTTGCCATTTTATTAGGTACCGAAAAAGCCGAAGGCCTATTCCAAAAAGCCATTATGCAAAGCCCTCCAATGGCATTTTTAACCCAAAAAGAAGCTGATAAAATCACACAAAGCTATACTGAAAAACTGAATATCCCAGCCACCATTGAAGGTTTATCTACAGTCCCATTTCCTGAATTAGTTAAGAACGTTATTGATATGGGCCATACCATACAAGATCGTGACAAATGGGGAATGCTGTCGTGGGGAGGCACCGCATTCTTGCCCGTCGTTGATGGGGATATCATTGTTGAGTCTCCAATGAAAGATCTCGCCAAAGCTTCACCTTCTATTCCCGTCATCGTTGGTAGCACAGATCAAGAATCACGACTCTACTTGGTACCAAGTGGTGCCGTTAACAACACGACCGAAGAAACGAAGTCACTATTATTATCTGACTTGTCATTGGAGGGTTGGCCTGCGGATGTGTATTCAACAGAAGGCAATAGCAAGTCTATTGGAGACACGTTTGCCGACATTCAATCTGATTTTACGTTTAGAATACCAGCACTGCACATTGCTCAACAGTTAACTAAAAACGACAACAATGTTTGGCATTATAATTTTTCTTGGATGTCACCTGCGTTTGATGGTCACTTAGGAGCCGCGCACTTTGTTGACGTACCGTTTGTGTTTAATACCACTAACAACGAACAAACAAAAACATTTGTCGGCTCACAGCCTCCAGTTGAACTTGTTAATGCCATGCACAATCAATGGCTAACGTTCATCAAGACAAGTAAAGCTGATTGGTCTCATTATAACTTATCAGAACGACCAACAATGCAATTTGATGTTACATCGAAACAGGTCAATGACCCCGAAGACTCCGTACGGAAGTTATGGAAAAACTATCAGTTTTAAGCGGAAAGATCGGATAAAAAACAAAAAGCGAACCACTTAGGTTCGCTTTTCTTTCATCTAGCACGTTTCGTCTTTGCAATACGCGGCGGTTAAGCCACAGATATTATGACTTTGGCTGATTCACCTCTACATCGAGAGATGCTCTGTTCCCTAAACTAAAGAACTTCTTCCATCTAATCGGCATCATTGGAATAACGATGAGGCTGATACCAACCAGTGTCAGAATGTCGGGGATCTCGTCAAACCACATCACGCCAAACAAGGTTACAAACACTAACCCCGAGTATTCTGCGAGCGCAATTTGGTTTGCTGGAGCCTTTTTATACGCCACCACCACCAATGCATGATAACCAAGAACAAATAGATTGATTGCCATGATCCACCCTACATGACGCCATTCAATCGAGGCCCATGCCGGCAATGCAAACGCCAGTGCAAGTGGCAGAGTCATAACACTAGTCCAAAATAAGGTAGAGATAATGTGTTGTTCGGCGTTCAAACGCTTGATCAAAATATTACCAACCCCCATTGCAAGCGCACTGCCTAGCCCTGCAATCGCCGCCCAGTGAAATTGCTCTGGACGCAACACAATTAGCACACCCACGAAGCCTATTAGTGTCGCGGTCACTTTTGATGATGTCGGCCTTTCTTTCAACAACACAATAGACAGAGGAAGCATCAGGATTGGCCCAACATAGAACATCGCGTTCGCTGTCGCCAAGGTAAGGTGTGTAATGGCAATCATCGCACAACCACTACCCACTAATATAAATTGAGCCCGTAAAAAATTGATGCGGCAACCGCCTTGCATGCGAGTTTCTTTAGGGAGCTTTAGCCAAAAAGGAAGCAGTAAAATCACGCTCAATAGCTGGCGGATAAACACATACTGAAATGTGGGAACTTCACCATTAAGTATTTTTAGTGAGACATCGGAAAAAGACGCCAATAAGTTTGCAAATACCAAAAGCAAGATGGCGTGGTTGGTGACTTTATTCATACGGAAACAGAATTACACATTTGTCATACAATTATGGGCGCACATAATACATGAGAATGGAAAATAAGTAAGAACAAAGTTTTCGGATACTTACTACCAAAAACCAAAGGTATTAAACAATAAGTATCCATCCTTTCCAGTTGACTGATAGTCTCCTAAATAGCAACACACATTGGCGTATTTGAAATAGGGTCACGAAACACGCTTGCTTTGAGATCAAAGACGTTACTGAGCATAGTTTCTGTCATCACCTCATCAGGCGACCCTTCTGCGATTAAGCATCCTTTTTCCAAAACCACTAAATGATCGCAGTAACGACTGGCTTGGTTCAGGTCATGCAACACAACAACTACCGTTTTTCCTTTGGCATTCATCTGTTGCATCAGTTTCATTAACTCCACTTGATGAGACATATCAAGGTATGTAGTCGGTTCATCCAACATCACGACATTCGTATCTTGTGCAATTACCATCGCAATCCATGCTCTTTGACGCTGGCCTCCAGACAGTGACTCAACAGGCTTATCAGCAAACTCAAGTACACCTGTATCACGCATAGCTTGTTCGACAATCCTTTGATCGTCCTGCCCTAGCCTCCCCCAATGAGATACATAAGGCGAACGACCATATTCAACCAACTTTCTTACCGTGATCCCCTCAGGACTGACCAAGATTTGCGGAAGAAGTGACAACGAACGCGCAAGCGCTTTATCGCCATAGCTCGACAGTGGTTTGTCTTCAAACAACACCTCTCCAGCCACTGGCTTGTTAATTCTGACTAACGTCTTTAACAAGGTAGA
The DNA here is from genome assembly GCF_054960695.1 of Vibrio sp. PSi01. Classification (NCBI taxonomy): domain Bacteria; kingdom Pseudomonadati; phylum Pseudomonadota; class Gammaproteobacteria; order Vibrionales; family Vibrionaceae; genus Vibrio; species Vibrio sp. PSi01. The sequence goes on along the minus strand of NZ_JBHNYN010000019.1, from coordinate 58,549 downwards.
TTTACCGCACCCGTTAGGTCCTATCAATGCGGTGATTTTTCCCTTAGGGATAGAAACAGACAGGTTCGGTATGATCGTTTGTTTGCCGTACGCGACGGAAAGATTCTGCGTTTTAAGCATGGTTACCAACCTCGATAACGATAGAGAAGAAAGATGAAATATGGCGCGCCAATCAAAGACGTGAGAACCCCTGCTGGCAATTCAATGGGTGGTTGTAGACCTCTGGCCAACCCATCAGCGCTGGTAACCAGAATTGCCCCCACCAGTACAGATGCTGGGATTAACAACTTATGATTATGCCCAAACAACAAGCGGGCTAAGTGAGGTGCCAATAAACTCACAAAACTGATCGTTCCTGCAACAGAAACGCTAACACTGGCAAGCAATACAGCAGCCAATAACGCAAGAGCCTGAATCTGTTTTGGCTTAGTACCCAATGTGGTCGCACTTTCCTCGCCAAGCCCCATCACATCTAATCGCCAAGCAAGCCACAATGCCATAGGTAACAACAAGAGCAGCACACTCCAAATAAAGGGAACTTGCTGCCAGTTTCGTCCCCAAAGGCTGCCAGTTAACCACACCATGGCCGTGTTGATCTCGATCGGATTGGTGACCAGCAAGAAGTCGATACAACTGGCCAGAAACGCACTCACCGCAATACCAATCAGCGCCAATTTGGCGGGTGTTGGTCTTGACCACCATGCCAATACCGCAATCAGCCCAGCAGCCAATACCCCACCGAACATCGCCACAACCGGAAGCACACTGACTGGTGCATTGGGGAACCAAACTAAACTCGCTGTCGCAGCAAGGCCAGCCCCAGCGCTAATACCCATAAGGTCAGGCGATGCTAACGGATTACGTATCACGCCTTGCACTAATACCCCAGAAAGCCCTAACCCTGCGCCCACGCTTATCGCGAGCAGCATACGTGGTAGCCGATACTGATGGATAACAAAGTCGTCACTGGAAAACGCGACCAAATGTTCGATGACTTGAGGAATAGAAAGTGACGCTGCACCGACAAACAAACCCACAGATGCCACTAATATGAGAATCCCAGATAACAAAACTATCTTAGTGTGATGGTGCATTAAGATCTCCTCGTCGCAATCAAAATAAAACAAGGTGTCCCGAGCAAAGCAGTAATAACACCAACGGGTGTTTCAGTCGGGAAAGCAATCGCTCGTGATAATGCATCTGACCAAGAGACTAATGCTGCGCCTGCCAATGCGGAAATAGGAATCAGTAAATGGTAATTGTGACCAACCATAGGTCGAACCAAATGAGGCACTAACAAACCAACAAAGCCAATTGGCCCTGCGATAGCGACGCTTGCTCCGGCAAGCAACACAATCGTCAATCCACTAATCAGGCGAGTAAACCTGATGTTACTGCCAAGCCCCACGGCAACCTCTTCACCAAGCGCCAATAAGTTGAGGTTGCGAGCAAGACTCATTGCTAACACCAAACCAATCACTACAGGCGGCCAAAGCTGTTGCCATTGCCCATCATCCACACTAGACAGTGAACCAGTAAGCCAATGCAAGACGCTATAAGCCATGTCGTCAGCAAGAATCAGCGCCGCTCGTGTCAGTCCGAGCAATAACGCAGTAATGGCGATACCCGCGAGAACCAAACGTAACGGATGAGAACGTTCGGAGAAAAAGCCGCCCAGAAGCATCACAGCACCACCGCTTAGCAACGCACCAAGAACCGCATTAAGGATTGGACTTAGCTCGCTAACCACAGGTATACCTATTGCAGCTAACGCCATAAAACAGGCTGCGCCAGCGTTAATGCCAAGAATCGACGGAGACGCGAGTGGATTGCGCGTCAAGCCTTGCATCAATAACCCAGCGACGGCCAAACTCGCACCAATCAATAGCCCCGCATAAGCTCTTGGCGCTCTTAGCGTCGCCAATATTTGATGAGTCATGTTGCTTTCATCAAACGCAAACCGATAGTGAATCAAGTCACTAAATGTTAAAGAGAAATTAGACCACCCGGTCATAGAGGCCGCGTAACCAGAAAGTGCCAAACACGACACTAATCCGGTAAATAACGTGACTCGCCACGACAATATTGGCCAGAATCGCTTACTTTTAGAGAACAACATCGTACTCATGATGGATCCAAGATCTGCTCAAGATTTTTCGCCATTTTTTCTGCCGCTAACATGCCTCGATTCAGTGACCAAAGTGCTGGTGACACTTCTACAACTTGCTTACTTTTTACAGAGGTTAGTACATTGAATAACGGATTTTCCTGCCAATCATCAACAATATTTGGATGAGAGTAAGCACCAAGGAGCAACCAATCCGGATTGGTTTTCAACAACAACTCAAAGCTGGTTGGTAAATATGCCTTCTCTGTTGGTTTCACAATAGGGCTCGCAATGCCTAATGTGGTCAGCACGCCCCCTGCGTAAGATGCGGGGCTATGTAACCACATACCTTTATCCGACACGACAGCGAATTGGACGGTTTGTTTGAGCGAGAAATGACTTTTGAATTCAGCCATGGCGTGTTGATGCTGTTGAATTCGTTGTTCCATTGACGATTGTTTATCGAGAGCGATGCCAATCTTGAGCGCAGACTCCAAATTCTCTTGATAAGTCTCACCACGGCTTTTAAGCAGTAGAGTTGGTGCGATGCGTTGTAGATCTTGATAGACCGTACGATGACGCTCTGCATCGGCAATGATCAGATCTGGCTTTAATACCGCAATGGCTTCTAGGCTAGGCTGAGAACGCATGCCAACCGATTCCCAAGGTTGAACCAATTCACGTACCGGCGGAATCACTCTTGAAGCATCATTGTCATCGGCAACACCAACAGGAGAAACACCCACCGCAGCGAGTGCATCTACAAATGAAAACTCCAACACCACAATACGTTGCGGGGTAGTCGCTATCTCAAACTGGCCTTGCTCATCTTGGATCGTTCTCGTTTTTGCCGAGCTTGAAAATGAGAACAAGCTTAAAATCAGCAAAGCTAAGGTTATCGCTATCCTGCTGCATAAAAACGGCCTATTAAATGACAGCAGCCCGTTCGACAGCATCAATTGATTCGAAAACAAAAGGCGAGAGCTGTTTTCCATATTTAATTTTCCTTAAACTCTAGAACCGTGAAAGCCGCCAAGAGTATTGACGACTTTTATTCGTTATTACTTTCAATAAATTACGTATTAGAACTGATAATTCAGATCCAAAGTGTAAGAACGTCCTGGGGCTGGATAACGACCAACTGGGCTGGTATCAATACCGCGGAAGTAATAGTCCTCATCAAACAAGTTGTTCACCGCAAGGTTCATGCGCAGCTTACTGTTTTCATCCTTGTACAAGTCCGAACCTAGGTTAAAGTTCCAGACCATGTAGGCAGGCACTTTACCTGTCGCGCCCGTTGCATCTTCGGCACTTGTATTCGCATTATCAGAATAAGATTCGCTAAAGTAGTAACCAGATAAAGTAGTATCTACCTTGCTAAAGGCGTAAGTCGCATCCCAACTAAATTGATGTTTAGACGTATAAGGAAGTTGATTACCTTTGTTTGCGCCCTCTTCCTCGATAGTTGCATCTAAGTAGTTATAACCAGCGCCCAAACTCAACGCTTGCATCGCTTGAGGCACGTAACGACCTGAAAGTTCAACACCTTGGTGAAGGGTTTTACCAATGTTGTCGAAAGTTTGAGTAGCACTTTGCCATTGCAGCTGATCTTCAAAATCAATGCGGTATAGTACGATGTTAAAGCTGGTTGAATCTTGGTTGTAGCGCGCACCCAACTCATAGTTCCATGCTAGTTCACTGCCCTCTTCTCCTAGACCTCGAATGTAAGCAATCTGTGGTGCACGCAAAGATTTCTGCGCATTGGTGTAACCCACCCACTGTTCTGTCAGGTGGTATGCTACAGTTAAGCCCGGCAGCCATTCCGTCACTTTATTGTCTGTGCTCTGTGCTGTACCCAGGTCATCAAACGTCATATCAATCGATTCGTAACGAATACCCGGAGTGACTTTCAGTACATCATTGAACAGGCCGATTTCGTTACTGATGTAACCAGCAAAAGCGTCAGTATCAAGATGCCAGTCGCGTGGGATTGTGGTTACTCCACTAGAAATTGATGTTTGAGTGAGCTTGTAATCGATATCTTCGTTGACGTAGCGTGCCCCAACAATCACGTTTTGCGTTACCGTATTTCCGTCAAAGTACATCGCGAGTTTAGGTTCAACACCATAAACAGCAAATTCACGTGGTGACGTACGAATATCGGTTGACGGTAATGCCGGATCCGCCCAGTGACCACCAGCACTGTTAAAGCCCCATTGGAAGAAACGCTCAGAACGGTGGCCAAACGTCAGTATTTCTAATTCAGCACTATCTGCAAGATTCAAGTCATGTAAATACTTCAGGCTCCAACGCGTTGAAGTGCCTTGATATTCATCGTACGGGCGCTTCGACTGAGTACGATCTTTGTCATAATCATCTGGCGATAAAGCACCGGGCATTTGCGTATCTGCATCATAACGCTGCACGAAAGCTTGCAGCTCTTGAGTATCACTCAGTAACCACTGCAACTTCGCTTGGAAGTTTTTGACATCGGTGTCGGAGTGTTCACGGAAGCTTTCACCTTTTAAGAAGTTCCCCTCAACTTGAAGTGCTAGCGTATCGGTTAACCAACCGCCCGTGCGCAGATAAAAGTCGTTGAGCGGCGTATCGCCATCCTCGAATACAGTAAAGCGATTACTTATTTCCGTTTGCCATTCGTGTGGAATAGGCTTAGTCACCAAGTTGATCACACCACCCACGTTGTTTGGCCCGTACTGCACAGCAGCACCACCACGTACGATATCAATTCGGTCAAGCATCGACAGAGTGGCAGGAAAAATAGATTGTCCGGTATGACCATAAGGTGCAAGAGTCAGTGGTACACCGTCCATTAGAAATTGAGCATGCCCACTGCGACTCGCATTCAAACCACGTACTGACACGTTAGGTAGAACACCTGTACCCGTTTCGTCTTGAACTTTCACCCCAGGAACGCTTTGAAAAGCAGAATCGATCGATAGTGCTGCAGTCTTTTTAATTTGCTTATCGGTAAGAACGGTACGAGCTCCCGGATACTCTTTCACATCCTCAAGTTCTGAATTACCTATCAAGCTGCCAGTCACGACAACCGTTTCCATGGTCGTCGTTTGCGGATCTGATGCAGCAAACACGCTCATGGAAGTCACTGAAGCGATGGCCATTGCAAGGGCACTTAGACGCAACTTTTTATGTGGTTGAGTACAGGATTTACCATCCAAATTCTGGTAACGCATGAAAATCTCCTAAGTAGGCAGGTTAAGATCAAAGGCCGTGTTTTCAGTTATATCGACGCTTTGATCCTATGGGCTAAACGGCCCCAAAATGAGGCCAACTGTTCACTCATTCGTAGCGAGTAAATCAATCGTTTTTAGAGTCGAAATAGCTCTTAGAAATGAACTAACTCTTAGAAATGAATTCGCTCTTAGAACTGAATTGGCTTTTAAAACTGATAGCCATAGCTGAGCATAAATTCGGCTGGCGCTCCGTAACCAATCTGGTTAGTACCTGACGTACCGTTAGTTGCGCCCAGAATGTATTCCTCATTAAGCACGTTGTAAGCGTTCGCTTGAACTTTGTGACGACCCGTGGTGTACGCAGCCATCAAGTCAACCGTGGTGTAGTCACCCAGCGCTACAGCTTCATCATTACCTGCGTATCGGTCACCTACGTATTTCACGCCACCACCTAAACGCCAGTTATCGTCTAGCTGATAAGTGCTCCAAAGAGAAAACAGGTGATCAGACACATCGTTCGGCTTTTTGCCTGTCTCTTTGTTTTCTGCATCGAGGTAGCTATAGCCCACCGAAATATCCCACTGCTCAGTAAATTGACCGCGAGCTTCTAGCTCAATACCTTGGTGGCGAGCTTCGATCTTGTTAACAACGTCTCCGTCTATATTCGTTTCTGGTTGCTCTTGATCAATTTGGAAGACCGCGGCATTTAGCATCAAGGCGCTATCTAACAAGTAAGCTTTTGCACCCACTTCTTTTAGATCGGTATGGAAGAATTCAGCCAATTTAGGATTGATATAAATACCGGAGTAAGGCAATTGCCATGAACGAGCTAAGCTCGCGTACACTGACATATCATTGTTGAGACGGTAGACCAAACCACCGCGGTAGCTCACTTTGTCATCGTTTAGATTCTCTTTTACTGAGCCCGCTTTTTGCTGTTCAAGCTCCATCGAGTCGTAACGCACATTGCCGATCACAGAAAGGTCACCAAAGGTATAAACGTCTTGAATATAAACGCCAGTGGTCGTTGTCGTGTTATCACGGAAAGGTTTGAAGCCCGGATCAGGTGTTGGGCCTGTTACAGGGTTATAGATGTCTTGTGAAGGTAGGGTTTGATCGCTAGCTAGAGTGAGATCGATATTGATCTGGTTGTATTCGGCACCAATCATCATTTGGTTAGAGTTAGTTTCCCAAACCAACTCAGACTGTAGTGTTGTCGTGGTACGAGGATCATAGCCGAAGTTGTTCACGGTTTGAGATACTTGGTCCCCTGTTACCGTGCCTTGACGCGTACCTTTTTGTTCAAGCTCAATATGGTTGTATGCTGCGCGGTTTGTCCATGCCCATTCACTGTTCAAAAGCCATTCATAATTAACACCAACACGAATACTGTCTGACTCTTGATAGTCATTCCTACCGCCATAAAACGTGCTTTCAGAGACATCGACAGGCTTACCATTTTTAGATGGAACCCCACGATATGGCACTAGCTCTTGGTGAGCATATTCGACATCAAGATCTATGGTATGCCCCTCAGCAGGTAATACACGAATGGTGGGTGCGATAAAGAAATCACTAGAATCGACATGGTCTACATAAGAATCCGACTGTCGACTTTCCACGTTGATACGACCACTGACTTTGTCAGTAAACGCCATCGAGCTGTCGACCTGACCAACAAACAGATTATTGCTGCCGACACTGCCATTGACGTGTGTGAAATTATCACCGTTAGCACGCTTGGTGACCAAGTTGATGATACCGCCTGCTGAGCCTCGGCCATAAAGTGCGCCTGCAGGGCCTTTTACCACTTCGACACGTTCTATATTCGCTAGACTTCGGTACGATTGCAGAGTCCCGTCATCACGCATACCATCACGGTACATGTCGTTGAGTGCATCAAAACCACGAATCACAAATTGGTCTCGGCTCCCCTCACCCAAGGTATTGTTAACCCCGGCAACACCATCAAGAGCATCCACCAAACGTACAGCACCGCGGTCTTGCATTTCCGTCTTTGTGACCACCGATACTGCTTGCGGTACATCCAACCATTCGACATCGGTTTTGGTACCCGATTGCGGCATGTGCTCCGCGTAACCTTCGTACTGATGACCAATAACTTGTAGGGTTTCATCCGTCATTATTTCTTCTGCAGCCATTACATTCGACACGGTAACTACTGCGGTTAATGCACCTCCAATAGCCAAAGCGAGAGGGGACAAGGCCAATCTAATGTTCATCATCTAATTCCGTTTTAGTTTATAAAATCACAACAGATGCGAATAAAAACAAATATCATTTATATTTGCAATATATATTTTTTGATCTATATTTGCTTTGCAATATGCAACGCCACTAATGATAAAAGAGTAAATAAAAACAATAAGATAGAAAGCTCCCTTTCTTGTAATCTCGAAAGAAAGCACTTCGTCAGCGTCAGGAATTCGGTGTGGATTTTGGTGTCTGCCATAGCAAGTTCATCATCACAGAATCAGAGCCGGTACTGGTCAAGATCAACTATCGGAGTATTGGTGATGGCCGGGAATTTTTGCTTGATAACTTCAGTGGTGGGAATTGGTTCAATACCATCTTAAATCTTTTCTTGGGTCACAAGCTTGATCCTACACTTCGCATTGCGGGCAGCGCAAAGTCATGACCACCCACTTGCGATCGTGGAAGTTAATAAGCAACTCACTATTTCACTTCCGATAAACCATGCCGCACCACATTGATTGAATACTCAATTCCCGACTGTGATCGCAATGCAGAGCCAAACCGTAGTTAATTCAAATACAAGCACTTAACGTTTTTTCATCGGCTACTCAGCGGGAGCAACACATGGACAACAGAATCACCATCAAAGAATTTCTTAGAGTGTTCGATTACATTCGTTCATCTGGCGAGCAATTAGAGAACAAATATCAATTTGGCGAGATGTTTGCGTGGCACGATTACGACGGCTACACCTGTTGGCTAAGCTACAGAGACGTTACAGTAACACTGATGTTCCATGGTTCATTGAAGATCGAATACGACAAGGCACCGAACTATGAAGGCTTCATCAACCGTTGTTTAGCTATGCTTGAAACTGAACTTTCTCCGTAAGCTGTCCTTAGCTATTGAGTCAATAAGGCAGAGTCTAAGGAGAAGCAGTGGAGAAAATCATGAACGGGGCCACTTATAAAACACGGTTACCATTTAGGCTAACCACATCTTTATTTTTTCTACTCAGCCTAAACTCGTTAAGTCTAAAAGCGGATGCAACAGGGACAAACATGATCGACTTTACACAAGCTAGTGAGCATCAAAACTGGACAGTGACTAACGACGATGTAATGGGCGGCATCTCAACAGGCGAGCTCATTTATCTTAATAACATGAGTCGATTTAGGGGAGAGCTCTCGTTAGAAAATAATGGTGGTTTCAGTTCTGTAAAGCGCTCCATTGAATCACCTGCCCATGAAAAAGATAGTGCAGAGCTAATATTCGTTGGTGATGGTCGCACCTACCAACTGAGGTTCACCACTTGGAAGGAAGGTAGTCGAGTTCAATACAAACACGATTTCGATACCATAAAGGGAGAGCAGCTAAACAAGGTCTTCCACTTCAATGATTTTCAAGCGGTGTTCAGAGGTCGGCTACTGAGCGATGCCCTGGAACTTAAGGCACAAGACATCAAGCAAATTGGCTTTTTGATTGCAGACAAACAGCCCTCGCCTTTTGAGCTAGACCTAATACAGCTTCAATTCAAAACATCGCAACCTATCACATCACCAGAAACGGACTAAACCGCAAACAAATAAAAACCCCTGATACCTTTTGACGAGCAATTAGATATCAGGGGGCTTGTTCTATTTAAATCGTCGACTATTCAAATCATCAGTACTTAGTATTTGATGGCTGTTTTACCTATCGAGGAGCTGCTTTCAATACGTTGGTGTGCATCTTTCAGAGTCTCAACACTAAAGCCATTCAATGTGGTAGTAAGCGTAGACTTAATGCGGCCAACATCGATCAGGTTCGCTGCTTGGAACAAAATATCTTGTTGTTTCTGAATATCGTCTGTGTTGAACAGTGAACGTGTGAACATCAGCTCCCACACAAAACCTGCAGACTTACCTTGAAGCGCAGAAAGATCAATTCCACCATCGAACTCAACAATAGAACTGATCATGCCTTGCGGTGCAATCAGCTCCACCATCGATTCCCAATGTCCTTTGGTGTCTGCGACATTGAAAATGTAATCGACATGCTGAATACCTTGCTCTCGTACAGATTCAACCAAGTTACGGTGATTCACCACATGGTCTGCCCCCATATCCCTTACCCACTTTTCAGTTTCAGGTCTTGAAGCCGTCGCAATAACCGTCAGGTTAGTCAACTGGCTCGCCAATTGAATCGTGATTGAACCGACACCACCAGCACCACCAATGATCAGAATGGATTTTTTCTCTTCTGAACGAACACGTAGGCGATCAAACAACGCTTCCCACGCTGTAAGTGTTGCTAGCGGCATAACTGCAGCCGCTTCATCAGAAAGGCTCGTTGGTGCTTTCGCCGTAATACGGTAGTCAACGGCTTGGTATTCAGCATTAGCGCCCATACGAGTTACGTCACCTGCATAGTAAACACGGTCGCCTAGTTCAAAGCCTTCAACGTCTGTACCTTTACCGACAACTTCACCGACTGCGTCATAACCAAGGACTTTTGGTTGCTCGAGAGTTTTATCTTGAGCACTACGAATTCTAATTTTCGCATCTGCTGGATTGATAGACGTCGCGCTCACTTTTACCAGTAGATCATGTTCTTTTAGTTCTGGAAGGTTTGTTTCAAACTCAACTAGGCTGTCTTGCTCTGCAATCGCAAGTGACTGAGTAAATCCGATAGCTTTCATTTTTGATGGTACTGACATTGTGCTTTCTCCTTGAATTAGACAAGTTAATCTTAGTTGACTCTCAATTTAGATAAACCGCCTAATGTTTGAATTATTATCAAATTATTTTTGACAATTAAGCAATTGAAGCTAACTTAGAAGCGATAAGTAGAGATAACCCATCTGCAGATTGTGATGGGGAAATGTCCCAACTCCATGTTTAGAAAATAATTCAATACAGGTAGATAATATGCTTCTTGAAGACTTGCAGGTCATTTTAAAGGTGGCGGAGTTTCGTAGTATCACCGCAGCAGCCACCAACCTAGATATGCGTACTGCCACCGCGAGCGCTGCCGTAAAACGTGTTGAAGTCGCACTGGGCGCTGAGCTGTTTGTAAGAACCACTCGCCATCTGAGGCTCTCTTCAGCAGGCGAACGCTATTTACCTGAGTGTGAACAAGCCTTGAAAATATTGGAGCAAGCCAAGCTCAACATGCGCGAAGAGCTTGGTATCTTGGATGGAGAAATCCGCATCGCACTTTCCTCGGATCTAGGACGAAACCTGATCACTCCTTGGCTTGACGAATTTCTGCTTGAATACCCAAAGGCAACACTTCGTACCAGCATCAGCGACAGCAACATCGATTTTTATCGTGATTCTGTTGATATGGCGCTGCGTTACGGCTCTCCGACTGACGCCAGCATGTATGGTTTCAAGATCTGCGATGTGCCGAGAATATTGTGCGCAGCCCCTGAATATTTAGCTAAGATGGGAACGCCAAGCCAACCAAGTAACTTAGCTGAGCACAACGGTTTGCTTTATCAGCTGCATGATATGTTGCAAGACGAATGGGTGTTTAATGATGGCAAGCAGGATCATAAAGTAAAGCTAAAAGGGAATCGCACGTCGAACGATGCTGATCTTGTTAGACGTTGGTGTGTTGCAGGGAAAGGTGTGGCGATAAAATCTTGTTTAGATATGTCGAGTCATTTGCTTTCTGGCGAAGTGGTTAAAATAATGCCAGAGTTCAAGCCAACCCCAACCGAGCTGTGGTTAGTATGTCCAAGTCGTCAGTCCATCACCCCGACCGTTCGCTTATTGAGAGATCTATTCCGAGAGAAAACCGCTGAGATCCTTTCTCAATTGAGCGAGCAAGACATTATAGCGACTCAAAAATCTTAACGATCTAGAGATAAAAAAGGCGTTAGTGAACTTTAACCCACTAACGCCTTTGATCATTTGAACATCACACCTATTGATGGATGCATCGTATAATACGAGTGCTTAGTTTGACTCTTCTTCAACATCACAGTCAGCACAGCACTGAAGCGCAATTTCATGCTCGAAGGTGATCGTATCTTCACCTTCTTCTAGTAGCTCTGCGATTTCATCTGCGACTTCTTTTTCATCATCCGCTTCAATTCCGCTTACTAGCTCTTCTTCTGAATAACCAAAGAAGTTCAGCAATAGGTACTCACGTGCTTCATCTTTCGTACAAACCACTTCAGCTGAAAGGTCAGGCGTAACCTCCCCCTGGGCCAGAGTCGCGGTCACTTGTGTGATAGCAGCGTCTTTCATCGCAGGCGTTAACCAACCAAGATCAGTACTTACTGTTGTTTTTTTACAGTCGAAGCAAGGCAGTTGGTGGAAGTAGTATTGAAAGGTAGTCATAGGTAATTTCTTCGTTAAGTGTTGTATAGCAAGATTATGCGCGTTTTGTAGCAAAATACTATCTCAATCAGCAACCAGAGACTGATTCGTGAAGGTAATTTTGGGTTCATCACGAGCTTTAGTGATGGAACCGTTACAAGCGCAGATCGGCAAGCTTAATCTGGTCGACGAATGTTGTTCTTGATAATGAAGTGCTACTGAGATGCGAAGTTAAGTAGCTTTCATCTGACTATAATTGACACAAAAAAGCGAGCCACCTGGGCTCGCTTTTGAATTGTTCATGTTCTTGCTTAAGCAATGGCTAGATTACAGAAGTTCTACCGATTGTTGAGCAATAACGAATTCTTCGTTGGTTGGAATAACCATTGCTACTGCACCAAGCATTTCTGACTTAGCAATGATACCTTCAGCGCCAAAGCGAGCTGCTTCATTGCCAGCAACATCTTCAACAAAACCAAGGATCTTAAGGTTGCTTAGGATCTCACGACGAATTGGTAGAGAGTTCTCACCGATACCGCCAGTGAAGATGATGCCGTCTAGAGAGTCTAGCGTTGCAAGGTAAGAAGCAACGTATTTCGCTACGCGGTAAGTAAACACCTCAAAAGCAAGTTTAGCGCCTTCATGGCCCTCTTCCATTGCTTCTAAAATGCCACGAGCATCGCTCGTAAGACCAGACACACCCAGGAAGCCAGACTCCTTGTTTAGAGAGTTAAACACTTGCTCTTGTGACCAACCCTTCTTAAGTAGGTACTCGATAATGCCTGGGTCTAAATCACCACAACGTGTACCCATCATCAGGCCAGAAAGCGGTGTGAAGCCCATTGAAGTATCAACACTGTTGCCATCTTTGATAGCACATACAGAAGCGCCGTTGCCTAGGTGCACAGAGATAAAGCTAGATTCTTCAACCGGCTTGTTCAGCATTTTAGCAGCTTCGCGACTAACGAAGTAGTGGCTAGTACCGTGGAAGCCGTAACGACGCACGCCGAAGTCTGTGTATAGTTCTTTTGCAATTGCACCCGTGAATGCACGTTGTGGCATCGTTTGGTGGAACGCAGTATCAAAAACAGCAAACTGAGGTAAAGAAGGGAAAGCTTCAATCGCAGCGCGGATACCGATAGCACCTGCTGGGTTATGAAGTGGAGCTAGATCTGATAGGCTTTCAATTTCGTTCGTCACTTCTTCAGTAATACGAACAGTCTGTGTGAACTTCTCGCCACCGTGTACGATACGATGACCAATAGCAACGATATCTTGTGTGAAGCCCAGAGCTTCCATCAGGCCAACCAATTTGCCAATGGCAATTTTGTGGTGGTTATCTTCACCTTGAATGGCAATTTCAGTTTTCTCGCCTTGATATTTCCAGCCCATACGAGCATCTTCAAGACCAAAACACTCCCCTAGGCCACTTAATACTGCTTCACCAGAAACAGAATTGATTACAGCAAATTTAAGGGATGAACTACCCGAGTTAATAACCAGAACAAACGAATTAGACATTGGATATGGATCCTGTTTCAGTACGAATTGGATGAAGTGTTAACTTCAATTTTAGTTAAGCCCATTATTCAATAATTTTTGAATCTTTCAACTTTTGTTTTGAAAAAATCACTAAATGAACACAATTAAGTTGATCTTCGTCATCAATCTATTTATTTCGAGATCGAAATTAAAAAATAGTTGAATAAAAAGTTCATAAAAAACTGAAGCAAACGAGTGCGAAAATTATTTTTAGCCTAATTCAGTGAATTTGAGTAACTCGAACGAAACTCAATAATCATGGAATAAATTGGTGGAACACGTCACTTTACCCGATCCTTACTTGCTGAGGGTTGCCTACTATTTATTCCCCTTATCAGTGCTTACTTCAAAAACACAAAATTAAGATAGTGAACAATGAACGACACAATCAGATGCTTTTCTTCAATGACTACGAACTCAACCGTACGCATAACGCTCTAGGCTGTGGTTAGATAGCTTCTACTCATTGTACCCACCACCTTGTAGCACGATATTTAAGTGTAGGCTTAGAACGCAATACAGCTAGGTTAATGCGCTACAAGCTGAGTTAACTGCTTTTGTTGCTAAACCAACCGCCGTCATAGCTAACCATCTCATTCACATACCCCATTTGAGTACAAGGTGCACCCGCTATAACGAACGAGCACGCACAAAAAAGCCGAGCATTACGCTCGGCTTTTAAATTCAGTGTTTGGACTAAAGCATTTATGCTTAAAGTCTACGCTACAGGTTGATTAACCTTCGCTGCGCTCTGGACGACGACCACGGTTGCCGCCATTAGCGTTACCATGACCACGTTCGCCACGGAAGTTACCACGGTGATCGCCACCACGGTTACGGTCAAAGCGACGTTCGCCATCACGACCACCAGCAGAGTTACCATCACGTGCACCGTCACGGTTGCCACGGTAGCCACCACGACCGCCATTGCCACCTTCACGGTTACCACCTTCGCGATTACCGCCTTCACGATTACCACGGTAGCCGCCGCCATCACGACCGCCACGACCGCCATCACGACCGCCACGGTTGCCATCACGACCACCGCCGCCACGACGAGGCTCACGGAAGTCATTGAAATCAACAACTACAGCGCCAGCTTCTTTTTGGCGAATACGAAGTTTGCTTAGCTTACCAGCAGTTTCAGAGTTCATTGCTTTTGGCAGTTGAACGTAAGTAGAACCTTGGTCAAGCTTGATAGCACCGATAGAACCTTTAGTTAGGCCAAGTTCGTTTGCTAGTGCGCCAACAATGTCTTTAACCTGAACACCTTGCTCACGGCCAACTTGTAATTGGTAAGTATCCCAATCTTGCGTATTGAAGTTGCGACCACCACCGTCACGGCCGTTATCACGATCTTCACGACGCTCTTTACGACGATTCTTATCACGCTCAATAGCAGCAATCATTGGGTCTTCGCCAACGTAGAATAGTGGGCTCTTACCTTGCTGACGTTTAAGAAGCATTGCAGCTAGAGTAGCAGCATCAACTTCTAGAGATTCTTGAAGAGTAGAGATAAGACCTGCAAAGTTTTCTAGTGCTTTGCTTTCTTTCTCTGTTTCAAGTTCAGCGCCAAGCTTAGCAACACGTGCAGCAGCAACTTGGTCACGTAGAGGAAGTTGGATTTCTTCCATAGATGACTTAGTCACGCGCTCGATAGTGCGAAGCATACGGATTTGGTTTGTGCGAACTAGTAGGATCGCTTTACCTTTACGTCCAGCACGGCCTGTACGACCAATACGGTGAATGTAAGATTCAACATCGAATGGGATGTCGTAGTTAAATACGTGAGTGATACGTGGAACATCAAGACCACGAGCTACAACGTCAGTTGCAACTAGGATATCGATAACACCTTGTTTGATGTGATCAACAGTGCGCTCACGTAAAGACTGAGGAATATCACCGTGCAGTGCAGCAGCCTTGAAGCCACGTGCAGATAGCCAATCAGCTAGACGCTCAGTGTCTTGACGAGTACGTACGAATACGATTGACGCGTCAGTTTCTTCAGTTTCTAGAAGACGAGACATTGCTTCGTCTTTTTCTACGCCTTTAACAACCCAGAAATTCTGCGCTACTTTGTCAACTGTGTGGTTAGTACCAGCAACGTCAACTCGTGCAGGGTTACGTAGGTAACGGTCAACAATAGTCTTAACCATTGGAGGCATAGTTGCAGAGAAAAGTACACGTTGTGCAGTTTCTGGAGCTTGCTCAAGAATCCAAGTAACGTCATCTACAAAACCCATTTTTAGCATTTCATCTGCTTCATCAAGAACAAATGTGTGCGCTTCATCTAGGTGTAGACGGTCACGAGTTAGTAAATCTTTAACACGACCTGGAGTACCAACAACAATGTGAGCACCGCGGCTTAGAGCACGCATTTGGTCAACAATTGAAGCACCGCCATAGATTTCAAGAACTTTAAGACCGTTGATGTCACGACCTAAGTTTTTGATTTCTGCAGCAACTTGAATCGCTAGCTCACGAGTAGGAGCCATGATGATTGCTTGTGGTTTGTGTTGGTTCAGGTTGATTTTGTTAAGCAAAGGCAGAGAGAATGCTGCTGTTTTACCAGTACCAGTCTGTGCTTTACCTAGTGCGTCACGACCTTCAAGAAGAAGAGGAATAGCTGCTGCTTGGATTGGAGTTGGAGAAACGAAACCCATGCTATCAAGAGCTGAAAGAATGTTATCGTTTAGGGCTAATTCATTAAATTGAATTACAGATTCGGACATTGGGATCCCACTATATATAAGTAAACAAAAGGTCCCGGGAGCTCTATCAATTCCAATACTGATCCAATCAGATACTGATTCCATTCAGAGTTACGAAGCAGTAATAAAACACTTCAAGCCATTAGGGACGTCTAAGGGAGGCGGATTATTCCCTAAATGCATAAAAAAAGCCAGAAAAAATTGAAATACATCACATATTTTTCGGTTTTATATCAATACTGGTTATCATATCGTCAAAACTTGATGAATATCTCGTCATCGAGTTTCTGCTACGTCGAATTGATAGAGTTAAATAAGTGGGCAATTAATTTCAGTCCACTTCGGCTTTAAGTAGTAATCAGCTCTCGCAATGATTATAGTGTGCTCAATTGCCCTCGTTAGATAAAAGTAAGATGTTTCAAGATAATCCTCTACTCGCTCAGCTAAAACAGCAAATCCAAGAAACCCTCCCTAAAAAGGAAGGTACGATCAAAGCCACTGAAAAAGGGTTTGGTTTTCTCGAAGTCGATAGCAAAACAAGCTTCTTCATTCCGCCTCCATATATGAAAAAATGTGTACACGGCGACAAAGTCATTGCAATCATTCGTACAGAGAAAGAACGCGAAGTAGCCGAACCAGAGGAATTGGTTGAACAAGGTCTTACTCGCTTCATCGCACGAGTGAAGCTTTTCAAAGGTCGATTGAACGTTGTTCCTGATCACCCGCAACTGAAAAAGCTGCAACTAAAAGCAAAAGCTAAGAAAGGCTTAAACCCTGAAACGCTAAAAGAAGGCGACTGGGTTGTCGCTCACATCGTTCAACACCCATTAAAAGGTGATAACGGTTTCTTAGCTCAGATCTCAGAGAAAATCACCGATGCCGATGACAAAATCGCGCCTTGGTGGGTAACGTTGGCACAAAACGACCTACCAAACAGCGAACCTGAAGGCATCGACAACTGGCAAATCAACGATGACGCAGATCTTGAACGCGTAGACATGACGCACGTACCTTTTGTGACCATTGATGGTGAAAGCACGAAAGATATGGACGATGCCCTTTACGCCAAGAAGAAAGAGAACGGTGATTTTGAACTGACTATCGCGATTGCTGATCCAACGGCTTACATCTCTCCAGATGATTCTATGGATAAAGTCGCTCGTGAACGTGGCTTCACGATTTACCTACCAGGTCGTAACATCCCAATGTTGCCTCGTAACTTGGCTGACAACTTATGTTCGCTAATAGAGAACGAAGTTCGCCCTGCACTTTGCTGCACAGTAACAGTGTCTAAAGACGGTGTTATCGGTGATGACATTAACTTCTTCGCTGCGAACATCAAATCTCACGCGCGTCTTGCTTACGATCACGTATCTGACTGGCTAGAAACAGGCACATCAGAGAAATGGCAGCCATCAGAAGAGATCGCTGTGATTGTTTCTGACCTTCACCAATTTGCACAAGCACGTTCAGCATGGCGCTCTACAAACGCTGTTGTGTTCCCAGACCGCCCTGACTACCGCTTTGAGCTTAGCGAAGATAACGATGTTGTCGCTATTCACGCAGACATGCGTCGCAGTGCAAACAAGTTAGTTGAAGAATCAATGATCAGCGCGAACATCTGTGCAGGCCGAGTACTAAAAGAAAGCTTTAACCAAGGTGTGTTTAACTGTCACTCTGGATTTAAAGCAGAGAAATTAGCAGACGTTCTAGAACTGGTTAATCCAGAAGCCGAAACACCATTTACAGAAGAGCAGATCGTTTCTCTAGAAGGCTTCGCAACTTTGCGTCGTTGGTTAGGTTCTTTAGACAACAGCTACTACGACAACCGTATTCGTAAATTCCAAGCGTACAGTGAGATCAGCAATGAACCTGCGCCACACTACGCTATGGGTTTAGACATTTACGCAACTTGGACTTCTCCAATTCGTAAATACGGTGACATGATTAACCACCGCATGCTTAAAGCACACATCCTAGGTAAAGCGCCAATTCAAACGCCAGATGAAACGATTGGTGATGAACTTGCTCTGCACCGTCGTCACCACGGTATGGCTGAACGTAATGTGGGCGATTGGTTGTATGCTCGCACTCTAGCAAACGCTCCGGCAAACGAAACTCGCTTCCAAGCTGAGATATTCGATATTAACCGTGCTGGCATGCGTGTTCGCCTACTTGAGAATGGTGCTGCCGCGTTTATCCCTGGCTCTCTCATTATTGATAATAAAGAGAGAATCGAGTGCAACAGTGATTTGGGTACTGTATCTATCGATAAAGAAATGGTATACAAACTGGGAGACGTTTTAGAAGTAGTTCTCTCAGAAGTTAATCAGGAAAACCGTAACTTAGTAGCAAAGCCTACTCAAGTTTTTGCGGACTTGCCTAGCGAGCCTGAAACGACAAATGAAACCGAAGCTTAAGAGCTTTAAAGGTTAGGCTTGCAAGTTTAGTCTTTCAAGGTAAAAAGCTTCAAAGGTTCACTTCTAAAGGCGCTAATAAATAGCGCCTTTTTTGTAAATATCTCATGCTTAAACAATACTAAAACCAATAAGCAACTCGTTTACAACGTCAAAGAAGCGTACTATGTCATCGATTACAGTTACTCAATTCAGAAACTTTATTCCCAGGAAACGTGAACGTTACCCTGCCTCTAAAAACGGTATCTTCATCGTATCCAAAGGCAGCATCTCTTTTACGCTGCCTAATGGCAACGAGGCTTCGTTGCAAGCAGGCGATTTCACTCTTTACAATTCAGGACAGATTAAAGACGTCAATATAAATACTGAAAATGGTGAATTCAGTGCGACTTGTTTAGATTTTGATTTAACTATTTTTCAGAAGTTCATTAATCAGTTTAGTGATTTAGAATCCACCCGGATCCCAGATAAATACATTAAGTTCAACAAAACTGACACGGATATATGTCACTTAAAAGAACTCATCCTTTCCCTTGCTAATGCACCAACTCAAAACGACTATGCTCTCACCCAATTAGGTTTAAGCCTATTGTCGCTGATGGTAGAGCAATACCCGGCTTTACTCATGATTATCGCTCGTGCTTCTAGCTTGACCGTGACACAAAAGGTCATCCATTACATTGAACAGAACATAGAAAATAATATCTCTCTCGATACTCTAGCCAGTTATATGGGGATGTCACCAGCCACACTTAAACGCCGTTTATCGGCCGAAGACCTTTCCTTTTCAAATCTCTTGAAAATAAAGCGCATTGCCCATGCTGCTACTCAGCTCAGAACATCGAACAAATCGATTACTCAAATCGCTTACGAATCTGGATTTAAAAGCGCGGCACACTTCAGTACCGCTTTTAAAACCTATCATGGCAAGACTCCAAAAGACTTCCGTTCATTGATTACACAAGCACAGATGCAAAACATGAAGCCGCAAGTTTAGAAGGTTGAATAACATCATTATTGGGAGTATGAGGAAGAGTTCAGCTTTTGGTATCAAGTCGTTAGTGCGCCATTAGCGAGCATATAAGCAGATAGTTAGGACCAAAAGTACGATTTAGGATCTTTTTCTATTTCAGCCAGAATAGCATCAAGATCCTTTGATTTCGCGAGGTAAGGATAAGGCCCCCAATTTACAGAGTCACTTTCCGAATCATCCTCAAGCGGCACCGTGACCAACCAGCATGATAACGATTCATCAAAAGTCACACAGGCAATGTCGTTTGTATAATCACTGTGGGAAGAGTCAAGCAAATAATGCGCCTGAGAAAACAGCACACCGCCCTCACATGCTTCATAGAGGGATTTGCCTAGCTCCACAGGTAAACTGCGATTGCGAGAAGTACAGAGCCTTTCAGCCCCAATTAAAAGACGATTCAGTTCTATATGAATGACGGACATAACACCCCTTGCGACTTCCTAGAGCCCCCTAAGTAGCGAGTTCATTTACTTAGCTTAGAACTCAACAAACATTTTAGCGAATAAGCTCAAACAAAATACCCGTCTTGCTCTCATAAACAAAGCTACCTCCTATGAACCCATCAAACGGTTAGCGACAACGACAACTTATTTACACAAGGCTATCTTAAGCCAAGCTCGCTCTTATAAGCCCGCCTAGCCGTCATGCCGCACACGAATAGAATTTCACAAAAGTGTCATATAACCAACCTATGATATGCGACAAATGTTATTAACTAGGAGTTGTTTATGTTACGAGTCGCGCTAGCCTCTCTTTTATCCTTAGCCCTGTCTTCTCATGCTGCTTTTGCACAAGAAACCAATATTTCGGGCTCCACTTCTGTAGCGCGAGTTATGGATGTATTAGCAGAGGAGTACAACAAGACTCACCCTGACAACTATATTGCAGTTCAGGGTATTGGCTCTACAGCCGGGATTACGATGGTGAATAAAGGTGTATCTGAGATCGGTATGAGCTCACGCTACTTAACCAACCGTGAGCAGAACGAAAAATTGAAGGTGTTCCCAATCGCCTTTGACGGTCTAGCGGTTGTAACCAATCGTTCAAATGCTGTAAATAACGTTACCCGTGAGCAATTGTTTGATATCTACAAAGGCAAAATAACGAACTGGAAAGAAGTCGGCGGTGCAGATCAACCTATCGCGGTTGTAACTCGTGAAGCATCTTCCGGATCTCGTTATAGCTTCGAAAGCTTGCTTGGTTTAACTCAAATCATTAACGACCGTCTAGTGTCTGATATCAATCCAAATAACTTGGTTGTAAACAGTAATAGCATGGTAAAAACGATTGTTAACCATAACCCACATGCTATTGGTTTTATCTCTGTTGGTTCTATCGATCGTTCGATCAAAGCGATCACCTTTGAAGGCGTTGAGCCAACCTCAAAGAACATTGCTAACCACAGCTATGAATTGGCTCGCCCATTCTTATTACTACACAAATCAGACTCTGTTTCTGACGAGAGTAAAGATTTCATTAAATTCGTGAAGTCAAAACAAGGGCAAGATCTTATCGAAGAGTACGGTTATACACGTATTAAGTAACGACTCTTAGATAGAGTAAATGCGAGATATCGTATAAACAAAAAGAGAGAGCACTAAGCTCTCTCTTTTTTGAATCTATAATCTTTATTTAAGAGTTATACCACTTACAACAAAGTACTAAAAGTGCAGTTGGATTACCGAAACAATCACAGCACCAGGGCGACGAACACCTTCGATTTCTACACGAATTTCGCGTTCAATCTCTAAGCCTTTCTTAATTGGCGTCACTTTCGTTAGCGTACTTTTAGCGCGAACATTACTACCTGACTTTACAGGGTATGGAAAACGTACTTGGTTAAGACCAATGTTTACAACCATCTTCGCTGTTGGGAATTGAGATTTGTCCGGGTCAACACTGTCTGTCAATCGAGGAAGCAGCGATAACGTTAAAAAACCATGTGCGATGGTTGTTTTGAACGGAGAGTCTGTTTCAGCCTTAGAAGGTTCAGTATGGATCCATTGCATATCTTCAGTAACAAGGCCGAATTGATTAATACGGTCTTGACTAACATTGATCCAGTCACCAGTATGAATCACTTCACCAATCTGCTGTTTAAGCTCATCAAACACAAGTTGTGCTTCGGGCTTTAGCACGATTGGCTGCTCAATTGGCATCTCTGGTGCATCTTCGTTTACCGCTGGTTTGTGGTGATCACGAACCCACGCGAAAAAATGGCTGTTTTGCGTACGGTTTAGAAAGTCGCCCCAGTAATCTCTAAGAGCTGGAGACATCCATTGCATAAACTCTGAGTGTTGCGAAGACATGCTATCGCCTCGGTGTTTAAATAAATCAATGACTTTCATAAGAACCTCAATGCACAGAAAATTTCAATATAACTTCGTAATTTTGAAACACTTCACACTATTGTGCAAATGTTTTCGAGCATACACCCGTTAGCTGAACCTTGATATTTCCTTAATAAACAACAACTTAATAATAAAACATCATTTTATTACAAAACCCAAATTAGAGCATTAGCTCTATCACATAGTAAACATTTGATTATATAAATAGCGTTTTTATTCACATGTGGAATAAAAAAGGCTTAGCGCAACACTAAGCCTTTTGTAGAAATGAGCTTACAAGGAGTTAATATCCAACGATTAACTCACAAGTAGTCAAATTCCTTACTCATCATCCAATGGCACTAACTTAGTATTACCACCGTGTGCCTTTTCACGCTTACGTTGCACGAATGCATAGAAGCCAGGGATTAGGAACGTACCGGCGAGTAGCACACATAACAGACCACCAATCAATGAAATACCCAGAGAGTTCTGACTTACATGACCTGCGCCCGCAGCGAAGATGAGTGGGAATATGCCAAGGATAAATGACCAAGAGGTCATGTTCACAGCGCGGAAACGCAATGTACCGCCCTTAACAGCCGCATCTTCGATTGATGCATCTTTCTTTTCACGTTCAACTTTCGCGAACTCCACAATCAAGATCGCGTTCTTCGCGGCCAAGGCTATCAAGAGTACCAAACCAATTTGTGCATAAAGGTTCAGTGGTGTACCGGTTAAATTCAGCGCTAAAAAGGAACCTAAGGTTGCGACAGGGACCACTAAGATAATCGCAATAGGTATTGTCCAACTCTCGTACTGAGCCACCATAAACAGGTAGATGAAGATCAGTGCCAGCGCAAATGCAAAAATAGCTTGGTTGCCTGCCAGTACTTCTTGGTAAGCCATACCGGTCCATTCGTACTGATAACCCTGAGGTAAGACATCAGCGGCCACACGCTCCATTGCTGCAATCGCATCACCACTTGAATAGCCCGGTGCAGGTTGCCCTTGAATCACCGCACTGCGGTACATGTTGTAACGCCATGCTACATCAGGTTCGAAGATCTGATCGTAGGTCACCAAAGTGCTTAGCGGAACCATTTCACCGTTAGACGAGCGTACATGGAAACGTTGCAGGTCATCCATACTGCTACGGTGTTCGCTGTCAGCTTGCATGGTTACACGGAAATTCTTACCAAACATAGTGAAATCATTCACGTAAAGAGAACCAAGGTTACCTTGTAGCGTTTGGAAGATTTCCGACAACGGAATACCCAACTGCTGTGCTTTCTCACGGTCAATATCAACATAGTAGTGAGGCACGTTGGCACGGAATGTACTGAATGTGTGTGAAATCTCAGGCTGTTTCGTGGCCTCAGCAATCACGTCATTCATTACCATTGCCAAATCAGTGCGGCTTCGACCTAGTGTATCTTCAAGAACAAACTCAAAACCAGATGCTGCACCCATGCCAGGTACCGCAGGAGGCCCCATAGCAAAAACAATCGCTTGAGGTAATTCAGTTGCTGCTCGGCCATTAATACGACGAGAAATAGCAGAAGCTGAGTGCTCACCCTCTAATGCGTTGCGCATATCCCAATCGTGAAGCTTGATAAATAACGACGCACCATTTGACGCGGAAGCACCCGTCATGAACGCGTAACCATTAACCAGAGTCACACCATCAACACCCGGCTCTTGCTCTACCATCTCGAGTAATTGCTCTGTCACGTCTTCAGTACGAGATAACGATGCCGCATCCGGTAGTTGTACGTTAACTAGCAAAATACCTTTATCTTCTTGAGGTACGAACGCTGTAGACGTCGTCTTCGCAAAGTAAGTAACGGCAGCCAATGCAACAACAAAGAAGGTAAATAGCAGAACACCCTTTTTCACAAGGAAGCCAGCGATTTGACCATATTTGTTAGTCACATTTTCTAAACCACGGTTAAACGCTTGGTACCAACGTGCCGTGTTACCCCCCCCCTGCTTAAGGACCAGCGAACACAGTGCAGGAGAAAGCGTTAGTGCGTTAATAGAAGAGATAACAACCGCAATACAGATAGTCAGAGCGAATTGACGGTACATGATACCAGTGATACCTGGCAGCATAGCTACAGGTATGAAAACGGCTAACAGAACCAAGGTTGAAGTTACGATAGGACCGGTTACTTCCTTCATCGCAATCAGTGTGGCTTTACGTGGGGAGATCGTCGGATCTTTGGCCATGGTAGTATCAACGTTTTCGATAACCAAGATCGCATCATCTACTACGATACCGATCGCTAAGATCAAACCAAACAACGTCACGGTGTTGATAGTAAAGCCTGTCATCTGCATGATCGCAAAAGTACCAATCAGAGATACCGGAATCGCAACCACTGGAATCAACGTCGCACGGGCACTACCTAAGAATAGGTAAGTCACCGCGATTACCAACAAAATAGCTTCGATTAGCGTCTTAACTACCCCTTTGATCGATTCAGCAACGAAGACCGTGGTGTCATAACTCGCTTCATAAGCAACGCCTTCAGGGAAGTTTTTGCTTAAATTGTCCAGCATTGCCATTACCGCCTTACCACTTTCCAACGCATTTGCATCAGATTGTAGAGAAAGCGTTACGATTGAAGCATCTTGACCTCGGTATTTACCGTTGCCGTCGTAGAACTTTTTACCCAGTTCAACACGTGCAACATCTTTTAGGTAAATACTTGAACCATCTTGATTTGCTCGTAGAACAACGTTTTCAAATTCATCAGCCGTTTCTAATCGGCCTTTTGTTACCAAGTTGAACTGAACTTCCTGCGGGTTACTGTAAGGTGCAGCACCAATTCGTCCAGCAGCCACTTGAACGTTCTGTTCAGCCAACGCGCCATAAACATCTGATGTAGTTAAATTTAGGTTAGCCATTTTCTCAGGGTCTAACCAAACACGCATCGAATATTCACCACCACCCAACACGTTCACTTCACTAATTCCCGACACACGAGCCAATTGGTCTTTAATGTTTAAGTTTACGTAGTTAATTAGGAACTGATCGTCGTACTCACCGTTTGGCGAGTAGAAGTTCAATACCATCAACAAGTCAGGTGAACGTTTCTTAACTGTTACACCCACCATTCTTACTTCTTGGGGAAGTTTCGATTCGATTTGGGCAACTCGGTTCTGAACGTTGACCTGAGCCATATCGGCATCAGTACCCACGTCAAAGGTCACGTTAAGGTTGTACGAACCATCATTAGCACTTTTAGAAGACATATAGATCATATCTTCTACGCCGTTAACCGACGTTTCTATGGGGTCGGCTATAGCCTGTTCTACAACTTCAGCACTTGCACCTGTGTAGTATGCTGACACGCTAACAGAAGGTGGGCTAATTTTTGGATATTCAGCCACAGGCAAGATAGCGAGAGAAATCGCACCTGCCAGTGTCAATATAATGGATATTACAAGGGCAAACTTAGGCCTTTGAATAAAGAAACGACTTAACATAACTACGCCCCTTACTCGGCTTGTTCAGCAGCAGAAGGCTGGATGCGAACAGACATACCATTACGCACACGCTGCAAGCCCTGAGTGATGACCGCGTCGCCTTTCTCTAGTCCAGAGTGAACGATTACACCACCTTCAACCTGTCGACCCATTTCGATATTTCTACGCTCAGCCACAGGGGTTGCTTCGCCTTCGACCAACACCATTACAAAGTCACCTTCTAAGTCGGTTTGAACCGCACGGCGCGGAATAGTCACAACATCAATAGATTGTTTATCACGAAGATCAACACGAACGTGCTGTCCTGGAAGCAATTGTTGTGCTGGGTTATCAGCAATGGCACGCATTGCGATCGTACCGGTATTCAGGTTAATTCGGTTACCTAAGAAGTCGAGCTGGCCTAGGTGTTCAAATACTTCACCACTTTCCAACACAATCTCAACTTCAACACGCGCAGAGTCGCTGCTGCCATCACCTTCAATACGATCCATGCCTAGCTCAATACGCTCACGTTCACTAATACTAAATGAAGCATGGATTGGGTCTAAACTAACCAAGGTAGTCAGTACACCCGAAGACGGTGAAACCAGATCACCTTTACTCACTTTAGTGTCACTGATTCTTCCAGAAAAAGGCGCAACGATTTTGGTATGCGAAAGCTGAACGTTGGCTGCATTTAACTGAGCGTGGCTCGCTTCAAGTTGCGCTTGAGAACCTAATAAAGAAGCGGTCAATGCATCAAATTCAGATTGAGAAATGCTGCCTTTCGGAAGTAGGTTTTTACCTCGGTTGAAATCAAGCTCGGCTTTTTTAAGGTTGGCATTCGCTTGAGCAACAGACGCTTTTGCACTTGCTACTTCAGCTTCAAATGAAGAAGGTTCGATTGAGTAAAGCAATTGACCTTTTTCGACCATTTGGCCTTCTTTGAAATGACGGCTTTGTAAATAACCAGAAACCTGCGCTGTGATCGCCGTGTCTTCAACGGCTTCAATACGACCGATATACGACTTACTTTGCTGGTGAGAAATAACACTAACATCCTGTACAGCTACGAGAGGTAAAGGCGCCTGGTTGGTATTTTGGGCGTCTTGCCCGCACCCAGCAAGAAAAAGAGAGCTTGCAAGAGCCGTAAGGATTAACTTTTTACGCATGGTTATACCGTCACTTATGAGAAATTGAACAGCATAAAAGTTACGTAACACAAATGCCTAAAATGTCCGAGGAATATCAATTATTACTTGAAATGTGTTTCAACGTGTAACACGAAACCTGATGCTTATAAAACACTTACAAACAAGTAACAATTTTACCCCAAATCACCCTTCCCACTTTTATCAACTAGGTATATTGACTAACATCATGTATCTTCGTACATAAGCATTCATATTTAATTACTTAAGGTAATTCACATGATTTCAAAATGGGCTAAACGTTTCTATCAAATGGCCGAGTTGGTTGGTTCTTGGAGTAAGGACCCATCAACACAAGTTGGTGCGGTAATTACTAAACATAACCGCATTGTCTCGGTGGGCTTTAATGGCTATCCTCATGGCGTATCTGACAGTGCTGATACTGATGATCGTGAAATGAAGTACCTCAAAACTCTGCATGCCGAAGAGAACGCAATTCTATTCGCCAAGCGTGATTTAGATAGCTGCGAAATTTGGGTGACTCACTTCCCTTGTCCTAACTGTGCTGCAAAGATCATCCAAACGGGTATCTCTGCCGTTCATTGCCCAGAACAAAGTGAGGACTTCCTTTCTCGTTGGGGAGACAAGATCAAAGTAAGCCAAGATATGTTTGAGCAAGCTGGTGTAACCGTCGATTGGTTACCACTCGCTGATTTAGACTAACTTCAGTAGGTGATCTGAAGTCGCGATCTCTACAAGCAAACTGCCCTGATAAGTACGTTGCCGCTAGCGTAGAGCTAGATTCCAAGTACAAAAAAGCCGAGAGTCGATATGATCGCTCTCGGCTTTTTATTTATTTCAGTAAAACTAACCTAACTAGGACATGCTTATACGCGCAACCTAGTTCAAACAGGAAAACTAGATTAAGCGCTAGCTGGAAATTCCAACGCGTACGCTTCCATAAAATCTTTGCGAATATCTTGCTCTAAGTGAACGGCTTTTTCCGTTGGGCAGAAAATCATAAAATGCACTTCTTGCTCGCCCGTTGAGCTGCTTGTGATATGAATATGAGGTTCAGAGCCTGGAAGGTCAACGCCAGCGTGCTTCTCGATCACACCATTATAACGACGGGCAACATCGATAAACTCTTCACAATGCTCTTCAATTTTCACGATAAGATCCGGCACCATTGGGTATAGATTTACAAAGTCTTTTACCGTCACAAAAAAGTTGTGATAGACATAGCGCTTCATGAAGTTGAGGTTCTTTACCGGATAAGTGAAGAACATGCTATTAGGTAGCGTGGCTGTCTTGCCAGTGAAGTGGTATTGCCCGTGATACAAATCGATTTCTTGAATCACAGTCGCCATCAAATTGTGCTCAATCACCTCACCACTGATTTTACCTACCTCAATCCAATCACCAATTCGGAACGAACGTGAACTCGCTCGCTGAATAGAGCCAGTGAAACACAAAATGATCTCTTTCGAAGCCACGACTATCGCAACGGCAATGGCAGTTACAGACAGTGCAAACTCGCTTATTTCAGGTTTCCACAAAACAAACATAGTGAACACAATCACAGCAAAAGTGCCGTTCTTTGTTCGTGACATCCAATTACGCTGGTCTTCACTAAGGAAAGCGACATCACCGCGAATTCGAGACAAGGTGATTCGACGGATGATTAAAATAATGCAAATGATCAGTGCACTAAAAATAAATTTATGAGCGAGTAGGAAATCTATTACTTGCCACATCTTTTCCATTACTTATTCCTTTAGCATTAAAACATTGAGCTCTATAACAATGAGCTTTACAGCGACTAACTCAACCATATTTAGGTCGATACAACACATTATAAAAAAGCGCTCAGAAATGGAGCGCTTTTTCGTGCCTAAATTAGCTTAGGTAAGGCTATCATTTTATCTTGGCAGAAGTAATAAATTGGCCAAAAGTTTCACACCAAATCACAACCGTATTAAATCGATTAAGATCAGTGCTTTCCGGAAGGTTAACCATAAATCGGTCGAATGTTTTCACATCTCCCACTCTCAGTAACTCGCTTTTACTTTCATTAAAGGCTTGCTCGGTTTCAATAAACTTAGGAGAAAGGTAAACCTTATAATCCGGCCCCGGTGCCAGTTCACCTTCAAAAGCGATCGCACTTTCAGACACAGAAACGATGCCTTCTCCCCAATGTAAGAAGTCACTGTCTTGACGGTCTTTGCTGAACTCACCTGTGTAGATAGCCTGTTGGCTGATCGCTTCAACCGAACTTGAAGACGGAGAATCAGGCTCAATCAAGATAGGTAGCGCATAAACACCAAGCCCAAAACCAACAGCACCCACGGCTAAGTGGGTACAAAGTAAAACTAACTTTTTCATCGCGTACTCCCTTATGCTTAAAGAGAGTATTATTGAATACCCTCAAAAATACAAAGAGATATCGCGTTTCAAACGGCTATTTTTGGTAATGTGTTGCCGTGCGTTGAGACAATTCGACAATCACTTTTACCGCTTGCTCCATACCTTGAATGGTAATAAATTCATGAATACCATGAAAGTTATAGCCACCAGTAAAGATGTTCGGACATGGTAGACCCATGAAAGATAAGCGAGCACCGTCTGTACCACCTCGGATAGGTTTGATCATTGGCTCAACATCGCATTCAATCATCGCTTGCTTTGCTAGCTCGATAATATGTTGATGTGGTTCAACCATCTCTTTCATATTGAAGTAGCTATCAGTTAGCACCAACTCAACACGGCCTTTCTCAAGACGCTCGTTCAGTTCATCCACTTTCTGTTGCATGAATGTCTTACGCGCTTCTACACCCTCACGTTCAAAATCACGGATGATATAACCCAGCTCAGAGCGAGCCACACCCATTTCAGCCGATTTCAAATGGTAGAAGCCTTCATAACCTTCAGTGCACTCTGGTGTATCTTGCGCTGGCATCATCAATTGGAATTGCGCAGCGATGTTCATTGAGTTCACCATTTTACCTTTTGCGGTACCCGGGTGAACGTTCACGCCATGACATATAACGTCAGCGCTCGTGGCATTGAAGTTCTCAAATTCCAATTCCCCTACTGGCCCACCATCGATGGTGTACGCCCACTCGGCGCCAAACTTTTCAACATCAAACAGGTTTGCACCACGGCCAATTTCTTCGTCTGGCGTGAAACCAATACAAATATCGCCATGTTTGATGTCTGGATTCGCTTTAAGATGGGCAATCGCACTGATGATTTCAGCGATACCCGCCTTGTTATCAGCGCCAAGTAGAGTTGTACCGTCTGTAGTGATAAGGTCATGACCGTGTAGGCCATCAAGGTCCGGGTATTGGCTTGGGTTCAAACTCTCACCACTTGTACCCAATTCAATCGTGCCACCTTGGTAATCTTTGATCACTTGTGGTTTCACATTTGCTCCTGAAGCATCAGGAGCGGTATCCATATGCGCTACAAAACCAATAGCAGGAACCGCGTAATCAACATTAGACGGCAGCTTCGCCATCAAATACCCATTTTTGTCTAAAGAGACGTCCGCTAATCCCAATGCGACCAATTCTGATTTTAAGACTTCAGCAAACGTATTTTGCCCCGGAGAACTTGGGCACTGCTGATTAGAGGGATCGGATTTAGTATCAAAAGTAACGTAATTCAGGAAACGTTCTACAAGCTTTTCCATAATTTATCTCACCATGGATTAAGTAATTGATTTACTGACCTAATTGTTATCTAAAAAAACGATGTAGTATTCGATAAATACAAACACAAAGTCAGTAGCGAGGTTTTTCATCTTACGCCCCTGACCATCTGTGTAATTGCTCTAAATCATTATTGAGCGAAATTAAATAAGCCGCCTACACTGTAAAAAGAGGGTTTCGTCAGTTACACCTTGCACAGGGATGATAAACGATGACTTTGTACGCATTCTACGCCCTTCGCTCTCAGCCTAAAAAAAGTACAAAGTGGATGATGATCACAATTTATCCTTGATGCAGAATTTGTCATACGTTACACGGAGACACAGTTATGACGATTAATAAGTATTTCATTTTCTCTCCTCAAGCCTCTGAGGAAACGCTTCAACCAGTATTAACAGAGAAAGAAGTTCAAAGGCAGGAAGCTCTAAGACAGGCGCAGGCCCAAGGCGGGCTTGATACAAACGCTGCCTCTTAACTTAAGTTATACGACGTACCAATTTATAGTACCCCCAACAAATGAGCTCTACTTCTCTATGTCGTAGAGCTTTTTTTATGCTTGCCGATTTATTATCCATAAACCTTGGTACTGACCGAGTAAAGCAAACTCGCAACGCAAAAAAACGCCTGACTAAACCCACCAAAGCCATACCTTGTCGTGTCATTTTGTGCTAATAATTCATATTCGTTTTCATTCCTCACTCGCCCCTTTCAAAAACTATAACGCGAGTACCAGAGAACTTAACCACAGGAATCCCGAATTCAATGGAATACTCAAAACTAGGAAGTAGTCAAATTCCCGTTTCCCGAATCTGTCTAGGTAGCATGACTTGGGGGCTGCAAAATACTCAACAACAAGCTGACCAACAAATCGAATACGCACTAAGCCAAGGTATTAACTTTATTGATACCGCAGAGATGTACGCGGTGCCACCTTCACTTGACACTTACGGTAAAACAGAAGCGATTATCGGTAATTGGTTATCGCGTAATCCGCAGCGTCGCCAAGAATTAATCATCGCGAGTAAAATTGCCGGACCTGGACTTCCTTGGGTTCGAGATGGTGGTCCAATAACCGGTGAAGCCGTGATCGCAGCCGTTAACGCGTCATTAAAACGCCTACAAACAGACTATATCGACCTTTACCAACTTCATTGGCCAAATCGGACAACGCCTCACTTTGGTAAACATTTCCCAAATCATATTCGATTCAGCGATATCGACAGAAAACAACATGAAGCAGAGATGCTAGAGATCCTACAAGCCCTGGCGAGCTGCATTAAAGCGGGCAAGATTCGTCATGTCGGCTTATCAGATGACACAACTTGGGGCATTAACACTTACCTCAAGCTAAGCGAAAAGCATGATTTGCCGCGTATGGTCTCTATACAAAATGAATTTAGCCTGCTGCACGCAAAAGATTGGCCATATCTAATTGAGAACTGTGTGCATGAAGATGTCGCTTATCTACCATGGTCACCTTTAGCTGCAGGCATGTTGAGTGGAAAGTACATCGATGGCGCAAGACCGGAAGGTAGCCGTTGGACTTACATGCAACGTAAAGGCATCTTCCGTGATACTGAAACTGCCAATGAAGCGGTTAAAGGCTATGTTGAAGTGGCGAACGCACACGGGTTTACACCGAGCCAACTTGCATTAGCATGGTGTAATCAAGTTGATGGTGTCACCTCCACAATTATTGGTGCAACCACCATGGAACAACTGAAAGAAAACGTAGCAGCTTTCAGCAAGCCTCTATCAGAAGAGATACTCACTGATATCAACACAGTGTTTAAGAGCTACCCTGTTCCATATTAAGCTATAAGTTCACCTAGCCTTCTCAGTTCAGCTTAATCTTAAGCAAGTAAATCAGATAAGAGCGCGCTATTTAGTGCGCTTTTCTTTTTTAAGTTGGTTGCTTTTGCTTTTTAGTGGATCGCATGAGTTATCACGCTTTTGGTTCTCCAACCTTTGCTCTATAATGCGCGGGCTTATATCTAGGATAAAAACATGATTTCAAAAAACCAATTAAAACTCCTTCGTGCTTTGGGCCAAAAGAAACAACGTAAAGCCCACGGCCAGTTTCTAGTTCAAGGTGAAAAGAACGTTCTTGAGCTGTTCAATAGTGACTTAGTTGTTAAGAACGTCTTTGCTACGGCTGATTTCTTATCTGAAAATCACGCATCACTATTTGAGTTTGATTGTGTTGAAGCTTCACTGGATGACCTAACCAAAGCAAGTACTTTGGTGAGTAACAACGCAGCGATTGCAGTTGTTGAGATCCCAACATTTGAACTACCAAAAGCAACTGGATTGATGATTGCGCTGGATGGTGTATCTGACCCAGGCAACCTAGGTACGATTATTCGCGTCGCAGACTGGTATGGCATTAAGCATATCGTTGCGAGCAGCGATTGTGCAGACCCATACAACCCGAAAACGATCAGCGCGACCATGGGCAGCTTTGGCCGAGTACATGTAAGCCAAACAGACTTACCTGAATACTTAGAGCAAGCGAACCTACCGGTTTACGGGGCGTTCTTAGAAGGCGAAAGTGTTCATAAGACGGAATTTACTGCCAACGGTATTTTACTGATGGGCAGTGAGTCTCACGGAATTCGTGAACAAGCCGCTAAATACGTAACTGATAAGATTACGATTCCAGCATTCGGTGGCGCAGAGTCTCTGAATGTAGCAATGGCGACCGGTATTATTCTCGACAACATGCGTCGTCAGCATAGCTAGATCTCATAAGCTAACGAGCCAGTCGACAATGTTCAGATATTAAAAAGGCGTATTGATTAAATCAGTACGCCTTTTTATTTGAGTTCTTTTCAACAATTACTTTTCTAGCATTGCCAACTTATCAGCGACACCATTCCACTTTTCAGCGTCATCCATCGGTGCTTTTACTTCCGTTTGTACTGGCCAGATCTCGGCAAGCTCGGCATTCACTTCAATAAAGATCTTTTGATCTTCTGGCAGTTCATCTTCTTGGAAGATCGCTTGAGCGTCGCATTCAGGTACACATAAACCACAATCAATGCATTCGATTGGGTTGATTACCATGAAATTCGGGCCTTCATGGAACGCATCTGCGGGGCATACCGCCACACAGTCTGTGTATTTACATTGAATACAATTATCGCCTACGACAAACGCCATGATGCTCTGCTCTATAAGTTAGTCAAAATTGAAGAATGGGGGATAATACTCATCCCAAGGCAAAATTCAACATCATACGACTCTAATATCGTGTCTATTTGCTCCATGCTTCCAAATTAGTATGACAGATAAATCAATTTCTCGTAAAATGCGCGCCATTGTGAGCTTATCGCTTCTTTCAACATCAGCGTTTTCATCAAACTCTGTATTAAGAAACGATCTAGCTAAGACACCTATAAAAACGAGACATCAAAATGATACGTTTAACCGAAATTAAACTCCCGCTAGACCATGAAGAGTCAGCCATTCAAGACGCTATTGAAGCAAAGCTTGGCATTAACGCTGGTCAGGTACTATCTTTTAATATCTTTAAACGTGGCTACGATGCTCGTAAGAAATCAAAGATCTTACTTATCTACACGCTTGATGTTCTCGTTGAAAACGAAGCTGAGCTGCTAGAACAATTCATCAGCGACCCGCACGTAAAAGTGACTCCTGATATGGAGTACAAGTTTGTCGCTAAGGCCGTTGAGAACCAAACTGAGCGCCCTGTGGTTATCGGTTTTGGCCCATGCGGTCTGTTCGCTGGCCTAGTGCTTGCTCAAATGGGTTTCAACCCAATTATTGTTGAGCGCGGTAAAGAAGTTCGTGAACGTACTAAAGATACCTTTGGTTTCTGGCGTAAGCGTACGCTAAACACAGAATCAAACGTACAGTTTGGTGAAGGCGGCGCAGGTACTTTCTCTGACGGTAAACTTTATAGCCAAGTAAAAGATCCAAAGCACTACGGCCGTAAAGTAATTGAAGAATTCGTTGCTGCAGGCGCACCAGAAGAAATTCTATACGTGAGTAAGCCGCACATCGGTACCTTTAAACTGGTTACGATGATCGAAAAGATGCGTGCTTCTATCATTGAACTCGGCGGCGAAATCCGTTTCAGTACTCGTGTAGACGACGTTCATATGGAAGATGGCCAAATCACTGGCCTAACGCTTTCTAACGGTGAAGAAATTAAGTCACGCCACGTAGTACTGGCTGTTGGCCACAGTGCTCGTGACACGTTTGAAATGCTACATGAGCGCGGCGTTTACATGGAAGCGAAGCCTTTCTCTGTTGGTTTCCGTATCGAACACAAACAATCGATGATTGATGAAGCGCGTTTCGGTAAGAACGCAGGCAACCCAATCCTAGGTGCTGCGGACTACAAACTGGTTCACCACTGTAAGAATGGCCGCACTGTATACAGCTTCTGTATGTGCCCAGGCGGTACTGTAGTAGCTGCGACGTCTGAAGAAGGCCGCGTAGTAACTAACGGCATGAGCCAATACTCTCGTGCAGAACGTAACGCAAACAGTGCAATCGTTGTAGGTATCGACCCAGAGCGTGATTACCCAGGTGACGCACTGGCTGGTATCCGTTTACAACGTGAACTAGAAAGTGGCGCTTATGTACTTGGTGGTGAAAACTACGATGCACCAGCTCAGAAAATCGGTGACTTCTTGAAAGGTCGCGATCCAAGTGCAATCGGTGAAGTACAACCGTCGTTCACACCGGGTATCCACCTGACTGATATTTCAAAAGCACTGCCTGATTTCGCTATCGAAGCGATTCGTGAAGCAATCCCAGCGTTCGAGAAGAAGATCAAAGGTTTCTCTACACCAGACGGCCTACTAACTGGTGTTGAGACTCGTACGTCTTCTCCTGTATGCATCAAACGTGGTAAAGACTTCCAAAGCATCAACCTTAAGGGCTTCTTCCCTGCTGGCGAAGGTGCAGGCTACGCAGGCGGTATCCTTTCCGCTGGTATTGATGGTATTAAGGCTGCAGAAGCGCTAGCACTATCAATGGCAGAGCAAAACCAAGCCGAGAAGATTGAGATCGCTTAAACGCTTTCGATAAACCCAAGCTAAATAGCGAACACCCAAAACTGAAAATCCAGTGTCTTGTCGACACTGGATTTTTTTATGTGCATGTGACTAGCGGTGAGCAAGCAACATGGTAGAATGCAGCCATTAATCTTATCCTCATATAAGATTGTTGAACCTTTCCATCGCTATTTAGCCAAATCATACCGAGAAACTTATGCCATTTTCCAAGCTTGGATTAAGCTCACCTATTGTTAAAGCCGTTGCAAAACAAGGCTATGAAAAGCCAACCTCTATTCAAGAAAAAGCAATTCCGATTGTGCTTTCTGGTAAGAACCTAATTGCTGCTGCACAAACAGGTACAGGTAAAACTGCGAGCTTTGTTCTCCCTATCTTAGAAATGCTAAGTAAAGGTGAAACACAACGTAAAAAACGTATTCGTGCTGTTATTTTGACACCAACTCGCGAGCTTGCGATTCAGGTTGAACAGAACATTACTAAGTACGCGAAGTTCCTAAACCTAACATCACTAGCGATGTACGGGGGCGTATCTTACCAGCACCAGAAAGACCGCTTGATTGAAGGCGTCGATATTCTTGTGGCAACACCAGGTCGTTTAATCGACATGTACGGACAACGCGCGGTTCATTTTGATGAAGTTGAAGTACTGGTTCTTGATGAAGCCGACCGCATGCTAGACATGGGTTTCATCGAAGACATCAACAAGATCATCGCACGTTTGCCACAAAACATTCAAAACCTGTTGTTCTCAGCAACGCTATCAACGCCAGTGCGTGCGCTAGCGAAAAGCGCAATCAGTGAAGCGGAAGAGATTTCTATCGCTAAGACTGACGCATCTAAAGCGAACATTGAACAATGGCTAGTTACAGTCGATAAAGACCGTAAATCTGCACTGTTAAGCCACATGATCACTGACGGCGAGTGGGACCAAGCGCTTATCTTTATCGAGACTAAGCACGGCGCTGCTAAGTTGGTTGCTCAACTTGAAAAGCGTGGTATCCAAGCAGAAGCGTTCCACAGTGGACGTAGCCAAGCGATTCGTGAAAAGATTCTGGCTGACTTCAAGAAAGGTCGTCTAAAATATCTAGTTGCAACAGGGGTTGCTGCTCGTGGTATAGATATCGATAATCTAAGCCGCGTAGTCAACTACGACATCCCATTCCCAGCTGACGACTATGTTCACCGTATTGGTCGTACAGGCCGTGCTGATGCATCTGGTGAAGCGATCTCTTTCCTATCGAAAGATAACTTCAAGAACCTGTGTATTATTGAAAAACGTCTTGGTCACTTGATTGAACGTCGCGTTGTTGAAGGTTTCGAGCCACGCAAAGAAGTACCAATTTCAGTATTGAACTTCGTTCCTAAGAAGAAAAGAGAACAGCAACAAGACTAAGTAATTTCAGTTACAGAAAATACAAAAGTCACGTTAGCCAAAATGAAAATCAAACGAAGCCCTATGTGGCTTCGTTTTGTTCTTTGAAATACAAATAAAACTGAGGCAATAAGATGATCACTCCTATCGCAACGAGGTTAACCCGTGGGCAAGACCTAAAGCTTGAACTCCAAAAGCTTGTGACAGCGCACAATATCTCAGCGGGCTCTGTCGCGTCGTGTGTCGGGTGTGTTTCTCAACTCAATATTCGTTTGGCTAATGCGAACAACACCAAGCTAATCAAAGCTCCGTTCGAAATTGTGTCGCTTATGGCAACGCTAACCCCAAACCACCAGCATGTTCATATATCCGTTGCTGATGAAAATGGAAATGTGATTGGTGGGCACTTGCTTGAAGGGACGATTATCGCGACCACTGCTGAATTGATTGTTCACCGCTACGATACCTTGACCTTCAACAGAGAGCATGACGATTCGACAGGTTACACTGAGCTCACTATCAGCAACAACACGCAATAGATTGACCCGTAGCAGCACTAGCGCCCCATATAAAGCGATACAACCAAATAGTATTAGGAAACATGATGGCTCCAAACTCCGCAGATTCCGTTATCGTTCTCGATTTCGAAACCACAGGCTTATCACCCAATATGGGTGACCGAGCAATTGAAATCGGTGCGGTTAAATTAGTTAACGGCGAAGTCGTCGACACCTTCCAGCAACTCATGAATCCAGGGTTTCGTGTTAGCGGGTTCATTGAAAGCTATACCGGAATCAATAACCGTATGTTAAGCACGGCGGCCAGTTGCAGTGAAGTGATGGATGAATTTGCAGACTTTATCCAAGGCAGCCAACTTGTTGCTCACAATGCGTCGTTTGATAAGCGCTTTCTCGATGCGGAATTAGACTTTATTGGCCGAGACTACACAGGCAAGTTCGCTTGCTCAATGTTGATTGCTCGCCGCCTAATCCAAGACGCACCGACTCATAAGCTAGGCGACCTTGTGCGTTTTAAGAATATCGACAACGACGGTACTTTCCACAGAGCGTTAGCCGATTCAGAAATGACAGCACGGTTATGGTTATTGATGATTGATGAACTGCAAAGTGATCACGGTATTCAACAGCCGAGCTTTCAACTGATGCAGAAAATATCTAAGACCGCTAAAGGCTCGATTCCAAAGCTGCTAATGAGCCATCGCAATTAAAGCTATCAGCTACAAACCATAGATCGAAATAAAGGCTGATTCGTTTCGCGAAATCAGCCTTATTATATACAAGTGTTACTTAGAGCCGCCCTACTCTTGCAGTGCGACCAACGTTGACTTGAGGCTTTCTAATTCATTCATAAAATATACCCATTGCTTATTACTACTTGTGGCTGCGATATCGACCAAGAATTTGGCGGATGTCTCCGTATTCTTAGTAAGCGTGGATTCAAGGCCATCAGGATAATAAGCTTCATGGTTAAGCAACAGCTTCATAATAATAGGCTGAGCAATATGCAAATCAGTCTTCTTTTCAGTAAGCGTCGATAGAGCCTGATATGTATTATTTTGATATTTTCGCCAGCTGTCATTGGTATTTATCCACTCTTGCGACCAAGCAAAAATAATCTGTTTTTGTTCTTTCGATACCGAACCTAACCATCGTTCTAGCCTTTCTTTTACTCGTTCTCGGTATCGCTCTCTCGAATCTTCATCATTTAAGGACAATCTTTCTTGGTAGGAATCTTGTTGTTTCTCTCGAAAATTTTTAAGGAACTGATTATCTTGTTTCGCACTTAGCTGCATACTCAACGCATAAATATCAGGTGAGAATTTATTAACAATTGAGCGAATATGATTTTTTATTTGATCACTTTGGTTAACGATAAAAGCAGAGGTGAGCTCGGAGCGATCTACATTTTCAATCACTTCTAATTGTGAGACGTACAGCGGTAGTTGAGTTTCTTTGTGCCATTGCTGTAACAAATCCAATCGCTCTTCAAGTTCTGATTCTTGACTGTTAGTTAGAGAAACAAAGTCTTCGATATAACTCACAACAAACCAACTTATGTTGTTATAGGCGAATTTCGTCCCACACCCAGCAAATAGAAAACAGATCAATACGACTAGCCAACGGCACTTTCTCATCACACCCTCTCACAACATTTTACCAAGCAATGAAATACAAAACGATCTTCTAAGGTTAGCTCAAGATCTTAAAACATTACTTAATACCTTAAAATGCTAAAGCTACCTCTTATAAAACTAGCCCGAATAAGCCGTGACAGTAAAAACTTTGAGGTAAATTGAGACTTAGCCTTGATAATCTCACCATTTCGACAAATGATTAAACTAAAAATAATTAATAGCAGTGATAAAACTTATTTTTTATTGTTCATTTGAGGTAATGCGAACCCTATAAAAGAAATGGTGACGTATTTTAAAATGATTAATATTTGGGAGGTAAGCTATGGCCGCTACTCCTCATTATACAAGCGAGTTACAGTACGAGCTTTGTTATTTTGACGATGGAAAGCTAACTACCATTACGATATATGCTAGCAACCGACAGGAAGCGATGGCTTGGTATCTTGGCGAAGGAAAACATATCAACGATGTTTATTCGATCAGACCTGACCAATGAACGTTTGAATAAAAAATAGACTTGGATACTAACAGGTATGTCGATGGGTTAACCTGCCATAGTGAGCCCTGGTAGAACACCCTTTACTGTCGCGAGTAGACAGTAAAGGGGTAAATTCTCAAATTACTTCAGAATTCGGGCGCGGAATTGACGACCCTTCATCTTACCTGATTCGATTTTGTTCAGTGCTTTCTTAGCCACAGATCTTTCTACCGCTACGTAAGCACGCATTGCGAACAGATTGATCTTACCCACTGATTTACCATCAATGCCGCCTTGACCGGTCAATGCACCAAGAATATCACCAGCACGAAGTTTCGCTTTCTTACCGCCATCAATCTGGATTGTCACCATGTTTGAGTAATATGGCTTAGCGATTGGTTTAGCTGGCAACTGAGACGGTTCGATTGGCATATCCATGTACTCATCGATTTGAGCAACACGGTACATCTCTTTTTCGCTAAAGAAGCTAATCGCAACACCTTTGCTTCCTGCACGACCAGTACGACCAATGCGGTGTACATGAACCTCAGGATCGCGAGACAGTTCAAAGTTGAACACTGCATCAAGGTTATCAACATCAAGACCACGAGCTGCAACGTCTGTTGCCACTAGAATCGAGATGGTTTTGTTTGAGAATTGAACCAAAGCTTGGTCACGCTCACGCTGTTCCATGTCGCCATGAAGCTCGATAACGCTAAAACCACGGTGGCTTAGCTCGTCGTTTACGTTCTGAACTTCTTTCTTAGTGTTACAGAACACAACCGCAGATTCTGGTTGATGATGAAGAAGGAGTAACTCTAATGCGTCATCACGAGCTTCAGTTCCTTCCACTTTGTAGAAGTGTTGCTGAATACTTGAGTGATCATGTGTTGATTCAACTTTCACCATTTCTGGGTTACGCATAATACGGTCTGCAACAGATTTAATCTGTTTAGGGAAAGTCGCACTGAACAATAGCGTTTGGCGATCTTTTGGTGCCGCTTCAATCACCGCATCTAGCGCATCTTGGAAGCCCATTTCCAACATACGGTCCGCTTCATCTAACACAAGCGTGTTGAGCTCAGAAAGATCAATACGCTCTTTCTCTAGGTGATCAAGAATACGACCAGGAGTACCCACAAGAATATGCGCGCCATGCTCTAGTGAACCAATTTGAGGTCCCATTGGCATACCGCCACAAAGTGTCAGTACTTTAATATTGTGAATACCACGAGCAAGAGTACGGATCTCTTTTGCTACTTGGTCTGCAAGCTCACGAGTCGGACATAACACTAAAGACTGAACACGGAAACGCTTAACGCGTAGGTTTTGCAGCACGCCTAAACCAAAGGCAGCTGTTTTACCTGAACCCGTTTTACCCTGACCGATAACATCCTTGCCATCCAGAATAGTAGGAAGACTCAACGCTTGAATAGGCGTCATTTCAGTATAACCAAGAGAATCTAACGTATTTAGAAGCTCTGGCTTAAGGGCGATTGAAGAGAATTTTGAAGTGCTCAATGGAAATATCCAACTGGTGAAAAACAGAGTGCATTATGAGTGTTTTTGAAAATTATTCCACCTTAATCACAGTTTTGGAGCAACATGTTAGGCGAATACAAAAAAACCAGCTGGGTCGCTGGTTTTTATGTTGTGACATCTAAGTCTGTATAGAAATACGAGTTCCTAAAAAGTCTTTAAGGCACACCGTGACCTTTAGATGCAACCCACACGCGATACCATTGCTCACGAGTCAGCTCGATCTTCAGAGCATCAACCGCCGTCTTCACGCGTTCAATCTTACCAGAGCCAATAATAGCGATCGGATTAGACGGTAAACGACGAACCCAAGCATAAATAACTTGGTCAATGCTATCTGCACCCACTTCTTGGCGAATTACTTCTAACTCATCACGAACACGAATCGCTTGTGCTGAATCACCACTGAA
This sequence comes from Vibrio sp. PSi01, assembly GCF_054960695.1. Lineage (NCBI taxonomy): Bacteria > Pseudomonadati > Pseudomonadota > Gammaproteobacteria > Vibrionales > Vibrionaceae > Vibrio > Vibrio sp. PSi01. Next base: position 17,327 of record NZ_JBHNYN010000019.1, on the reverse strand, counting down.
GATGCTACCGCCACCGAGGCAAGACCACGCCATTGGACGAATACGGTTCATCTGCAGTTGATCGAGCGTGCCGTCATGGGCTACTTCAAAGTTCAAGGGATTGATTTCAACTTGGTTAGTCACCAGTGGCTTACCGAGTCGAGATTGCAATAAGTCGAACTGACGCGGTGAAAAGTTAGAGACACCGAAGTGCTTAACCTTGCCGACTTTATGCAGTTCAGCGAACGCTTCTGCTACTTCATCTGCATCCATCAGTACATCTGGGCGGTGAATCAGTAATACATCCAGCTCGGTTACACCCAAGCGCTCTAGAGAATTATTTACTGATTGGTAAATATGATGCGCGCTGGTGTCATAATGATTGATCTTGCGATCAGGAGTATGGTCACCACACAAGTTGATGTCGCACTTGGTGACGATTTGGATATCATCACGAAGGCTTGGCTCAAGCGCCAATGCTTCACCAAACAACTTTTCACATTGGTAGTTACCGTAAATATCCGCGTGATCAACAGTTGTGATACCAAGATCAATGTGCAGCTTCAGGAAAGTCAGGCGTTGTTGCGGGGTCATACCCCACTCTGCTGTACGCCAGTATCCTTGCACCAACTCAGAAAGTTCTGGGCCTTGTGGCGCTGTCGTTACTCTTGCAACCATGGGTTGTCTCCTTTATCAATACTGCACGTATCCTAAGCTCGTTTTACCGAAGGCTCAACGTATAACAAATAGCAAAGGTAAACGCGTACTAAAAATGTGAGAGCCACAGAAAAACGAACACTTAAATGAATAATAGCTTGCTGTCTGCCCGTCAACCGTTCTCCTGAAAGGCTTGTTTACTCTGATGAATGACGAAACCATCTATAAATTTGAGCAATTAGAGACGATTTAGTTCAACCGTTAACTTGTCACCATCACTATGTAACTGAACCCAAGGAGCTGAAGAACGAGATGATGAAGAAGAATTAGGTACATTCCATACACTCACTTGCTCAGAGGAATGATGTGGTGAGTTGATGAATTTGACGAGTTGTTTATCTACCTTGTCGTAACCAACTCCCTCACGCTTCGCTTGTTCGAGTTGAGCGACCACATCAAACTCATCTTCCCCAATACGAATAGAACTGAGAGCAAAGCCATCCTGGCGAAGGTATACCTGAAGCTTTGTGTAACTTAGGTTCGAATAAGGCAGGTTTAAGCGAACCACCTCGACGCTTGAGTCAGCCAACTCCAGTTCAACATAAACATCCAAATCGTAATATTGAGTGAGGTCACTGCACAACAGAGTGCCTTCAACTTCGCCACAATCCATGAGTTCGATATCGTTAATATAGTTTTGAGAACTCGGTGGAATTGGGCTGATATTGAATACCGTTCGCAACCACCAGCTTTCACTCGCTTGCGCAGAGAATGAAAAGGCATTGAGAGCCAATAACAAAGGAAGGATTAAGATATGAAGAGTTCTCATTAGTTGTGCTTATTTCGTGCGGTATCAATCACCTATTATACGTGACCAATCCACAAACAACCGCTTAAGCCACAAATTTTAGGCGAAAAAAACGGGCATACATGCCCGCTAGATAAATTCTATCGCCAAATAACGTACCCTTTACGATACATCACGATATTTGAATCACTTATACCCACCTTCAATAGCTGGTTCTTCAAGGGATAGCCTTACTTTATTACGTTGAATTGCTTCTGGCGGCAAACTGATAAAACCGTATTGGTTCAACACGCCTTGATGATCTTCCGACAAAGTCAGCCCAACAAAGAACTTCTCTTGTTCCGTAAAGCCTTTGCGATGCGCTGGAATATTTAGGTACATATAGTAAACCGTTGCCAATGGGTAACGACCTGAGAGAATCGTTTCCTTGTTTAGGTCGTAGTTCACCCCTAGATTATCAACAACGCTGAGCCATTTCACATCAGAGATTTGATCCGAGTAAACGGTGTAACCAATCGCGGCATCTTCGTCCTCAATCTTACTAATCAGATCCGGCAGATCCGCTAAGAATTGAGTATTCGCATATTCGCCATCAGCTCCACACTCGACCCAACTTGAAAAGGTGGTATGGCCTTGCAGATTGTGGTCGATGGCGAAGGGCAACATGTGTGTGTCTAGGCTTTCTCCATCACTAGTGTCGCTACTTGGCGTCCATTTAGGATGCTTAGGGTCACTTGAACAACCAAACACATCTATAAGTTCAGCAACACTAATGGATGTGGCTGGGTTATTTTCATTCGCCAGAATCGCTATTACGTCCGCGGTAAACATCAGCTCGGTCGGTCTGTAGCCGTAGCGCATGTCGAACCTAGCCATCTCTTTATCAGTCCACTTTTTGGAAGTAATACCAACACGTGAGCGTTGCATGATCATCTGCTCGGGGACGCTGTCACTCAGTAAAATCTCTAGATCGATCTCTTGGCTCTTAAGCAGATCTTCAACGAGCCCTTGCATATTAGGCTCAATCGCGACCAAACCAATATCACTCACGTCATTCGCTAACGTTGATACAGAAAAAAACGCAGGTACAGCAGCAAGCAGTAAGCCCGATTTATTAGATAGACGTTTCATTACTGGCCTCCTACTGGATCAATCGATGTCTTAGATTCAACATCACTATTGCTGTCGAGTTGCATCTCTGAGGTAAAGATATTCCAAGATGGATTTACTTCCATACTCTCTGCTTTTAACACCGCAATGGTTCTACGTTTACGCTTGTGAAGATGCTGAGTTAAGCTAGTAATTTGAGTAAATTCTTGTTCGAAGATTCGCTCTCCATCGATACCTCTGTCAATCAGAGCATCTCGAATGACACCCGTCCTTTTCTTGGCCAGTGCTTTGTTATAAACATTGGTACCTTCTGAACTCGTATCACCGACTAAGGTCACTGAGGCATCAGGTTGCTCCCCAAGTAAACGCACCAACTCGTTTAACACGGCGGTGTGTTCTGGTTTAAGAACGTATTTGTCGAAATCAAATGCCACGCTTAATACTTCAACGTCTTCAACAATTTTCCAGTTTGCACATCCCTTAATGTCAACGGTCACACCTTCTGGTGTATCGGCACACAGATCTCGCTGATTGATAACACCATCACGATCATTATCTGCCAAATCATCAATCTGATGACGAGTCATCGTCGTATCGGGCGTTTCTGCACATCCCATCAGCAAGATAGAACTAAGTAGCGCTAATTTAAAATGTCTCATTACTTGTTCTCCCCTTGCCACTCTTCTGGATGCTCAATTCTCAACGCGTAGGTCAACATGCCCATCGCGTTCAAAACTCGATATGCCGCCAATGTTTGATCGTATTCAGTGCTAATAAAGTTTCTTCGAGCCAAGAAGACTTCTACTTTCGCATCAAGTACGTCTAATAGGCTTCGTCTTCCAACATTGAATTGTTGGATATAACCAAGCTCTGCAATTTTTGCCGCATCTACGTTTTGTTGAAGTAGCGATTTTTGCTGCTCAAGCATTTTGTAGGCGTTCCAAGCGAGCTGAGTGCCCTCTTTAACCTCACGCTCCGTTCGTAATCGTATCGCTCTTGCTTCTTCAACTCGCCAAGCAGATGATTCAACTCTGGAGTCGGTAGAGAAGCCATTAAACAGGTCGTAATCCATCGTTAACATGATACGCGCATCTTCATCAACACCACCCGGAGGATTAGACACGTTGTCATTCTTGTTGGCATGAAGCTCGAGTTTTAGCTCTGGGTAGTAATCTCCCTTCTCGCGGCGCATCTCTTTACGAGCGGCGTCAATATCAAGCAAAGAGGCTTGGATTTCAGGGTGATTCTCGACAGCCTGTTCAAGCGCAACCTGTGCTGAGCTTGGTAACAGAGCATAATCAAAACGTGGATAAACCAAGTTCACAGCAGGCTTGCCGACTAAACGTAGGTACTGAGTTTGTAAATCAAACAGGTTGTTTTGAGCAGCGATTAGTGAAGATTGCGCCGTCGCAACACGGGCAGAAATCTGAGCCAAATCCGAATTGCTACTCAGCCCTTTGCTTTTTTTATCTTGGATATCTTGGTAGATCTCTTGGTGTTCTTTTACATTACGCTTAGACAGTTCAAGTAACGTCTCTGCCTTGAGAATATCGAGATAGTTTCTCACCACATCTAACGAGACGTTTTCAGCTCGCGAAATCAGAGTTAGACGCTCAGCTTCCGCTTCAAAGGTTAATCGGTCGACATTCGACGTCGTTTTAAAACCATCGAATAACAACTGGGATACTTTAACGCCAATCTCGGTTCTCGTTAGGCCACGATCATCGGTATCGAGTTTGCTGCCACTGTTGTAGCGTGTCTCTTCATAACCTGCTGCCGCGTACAAGTTCACTTGTGGCATATACAAACCACTCGCCGCGTCTCCGTCTCTGATCACCGATTGGTATCGGGAGTACTGCGCCAATATCTCTGGGCTATAGTCGATGGCAAAAGCCACGGACTCTTCTAATGAAGCAGCTTGAGACAGCCCGCTCATTAATAAGCAAGAAGAGAGTAAGAATTTTGAATGCATTACACTTCCTTTTATATTTATGCTTTAACACACTTCATCTCTCGCGAAGTGAGTTTTCCTTAGCTCGTAAAATTGGCTTCAACCAATAACTCAATACTGTTTTTTCACCCGTTAATATATCCACCGCAACCTGCATCCCCGGGATAATACTGAACGCAGAGTTGTGTTGTTGATCTTCATCTAATTGAATGTGGGCGCGATAATAGGCATTACCGTCTTCCGTTTGTAAGGCGTCGGCACTGACATAAATCACCTCGCCTTTAAGTCCGCCATAAATGACAAAATCATAGGCCGTGAATTTAACGGTTGCGCCTAACCCATTATGAACAAACGCGATATCTTGCGGAGAGATCCTCGCTTCGACAATCAAATCACTGTTTGATGGAATGATCTCAATAATCGGCTCACCGGGACGAACAACACCGCCAATAGTACGAACGAATATCTCTTTCACCGTGCCGTCAACGGGCGCTAAGATTTGAGTTCGTTTCAGTTGGTCGGCAATAGCTTGTTGGCTTTCATTCAATTGCGCTATTTTGCTGGCCACTTCATTCAGTTGGCCTTGTACTTTGGCACGAAAATCTAACGCGATGCTGCGGTGGTCGGCTATCGATTCTGAGTAAGCCGCTATCTGTTTCTGAGCCGCCACTTTCGAGCTAGCAATATCACCTTTCAGTTTAACCACATCACGGTTCAGTTTCAGCAACTCGACTTCTGCTACAGCACCACTCGCCACTACGTCTTTCAACATGTTGCGCTCTCGAATCACGATATCTAGGCTGCTCTCTAAAGTCTGAATATTATTGAGCGTATCGACACGTGCTTGATCTTGCTGCTCAATGCGAAGTGCCGCCTCTTCCAGTTCCGATTTCAACTGACCTAAACGTTCTCGATAGTTGGCTTTGGCGTTCATTAATGCCGGATGGCTCGATACATCGATGACAATATTTTGTGGCACCAAGACCACTCGTTCAAACCACTCTTTTGCATCGTTATTTAAAACGACTGTCGACAGCTCTGCTTTCAATCTTAATTGTTGAGCCAGTAAGGTATCCGCTTGTTGAGCCGACTCTAAAAAAGCCGCTTTAAAACGAGTGTCTTCTAACTTAGCTAAAGGCTGTCCTTTCAACACTGATTGACCTTGTCGCACCATGATCTCTTGAACTAGACCACCTTCTAAGCTCTGAATGGTTTGTACAGAAAGGCTAGGAACGACTTTGCCCTCGCCGATCACGACTTCTTCCAATGTTGCCCATGACGCCCAACCGATGATAGACACAATCAATAACGCACTTAGCCAGATCAGCTTGCGAGAACGAAATGCCAAGTGGTTGTTGGTCCATTGAATATCATTACTCATGACGGCCTCCCTTCACCACTGAAACCGTCTTAAACCGACTCGCCCCTTTGGGTGCACTTTTCTTCTGTAGAGAGAGAATGTCTTTTGGCTCACCCTCTGCCACGATCTGACCTTTATCTAATACAACCACACGATCACACATCATCAAGAAGGAAGATTTGTGCGAGCTGATCAGCATCGAGGTTTCTCTTGGCATACTTTGCAACGCATTGAAGAACTGTATCTCGGCTTGATTATCAAGTGCGCTGGTTGGCTCATCCATGATCAGTAATTTTGGACAGCGATAAAGCGCCCTGGCGATAGCAACAGCTTGTCGTTGTCCTCCTGAAAGCAATCTACCACCTTCACCGACAGGCGTTTCTAAGCCATTGCTTAAGCGCCCCATGTAACCGTTAAGGCCAGACTGTTGCAGCGCTAGTCTTAGCTTTTCTTCATCAACGTTGGTCGCACCCAGTGTGACGTTGTCGTAAACACTGCCAAAGATAAGATTGGTGGTTTGCCCCACCCAACCCATACCACTGCGCAAGACACTGGTTGGCCATAACTGCCCATCAATCTCTTGATAGAAAGCTTGTCCTGTTGTTGGTAAATATTGGCGTGCAACAATCGATAAAAGTGTGGTTTTTCCTGCGCCTGCCGCACCAACAAGGCCAACTCGCTCACCCGGTTTTATTTCAAAAGAGATTTCCTTTAGCGCTGGGCTTTGAGTCTCTGGATAAGTAAACGTAACTTCATCCAGCCTAACTCCGCCGTCAAAGTCACCCTTATCAATCACTTGATGCTTGGACTCTTCTTGCGGTAAGTCCATGATCTGATTTAGGCCTTCAACGGCTGAGCGTGTTTGTTGAAACCTCAGCAATAGAAGAGAAAGTTGGTTCACCGAGCTTGCGGCACGTCCACTCAACATCACCACAGCTATCAAACCACCCATACTCAGCAAGCCTTCAGAGATCTGATACACGCCGAAGATGATGAGAGTAATGGTGACGATCTGCTGACTCGATTGAATGGAATGTGTCACGATATTAGAGTAGTGGCGAGATTGAGTCTGCCATTGAGAGAGCGATGAAATAGTCTGTTCCCAACGCTTCTGGGTAATACCTTCAGCATTGTTTTGCTTGATATCCGGAAGAGTTGTTAAGCAATCAAACAGCTGTGCTTGTCTTTGTGTCGACAAACGTGCGGTTTCATCGAATGTTTTCTCGACTTTACCTTTCATCGCAATGCTTAGCACGATCAATACCAACATGATCGCGACAGGGATGAACATCATCGCACCACCGAGCCAGCCGATAAGGAATAGGAATAACAAGGTGAATGGCAGGTCGACTAAAGTAACCAAAGAAATAGAAGTGAAGAAATCTTTCACGCTATCGAAATCTTGAAGCTGTCTGGCAAAGGCGCCTACCGACTGAGGTCGATTTTCCAACTTCATACCAAGGACTTTTGAGAACAATTGGGAAGACAACTTGTTATCAATATAGCGCCCAGCCATATCAGTCACAGAGCTGCGTGAGCTTCTCAACACCCAATCAAAAATAACGACAATACCAACGCCTGCTGCCAGAACCCAAAGCGTGTTAAACGCTTGGTTTGGCACCACGCGGTCGTACACGTTCATGGTAAACAGAGGCACGACTAGCGCGAGTAAGTTGATCAAGAATGAAGCGATAAACAGGTCTCGATACCAAGGTTTCACTTCTTTGACGACACGCCATAACCAACGGGTGTTGGATTTATTCTCGCTACGTTCATGGGATTGAACACGCGCATCATCAAGTGCTTGAGCACCTACTTGCCACACATACGATTCCACTTGAGCAACCAAGTCTTTTAACGATGTTTCTTGGCTTGAGTTGGTTTCACAATCCAATACTTGAAATTCGCCACCGGAGCCTTGAGTGACAACAAGGGGGCTCCCTGTCGCGGAATTAACAGCAACAACAGGGAACTGACATTGAGTCAGTAATTCTTTTTTAACGTGGCTCAAAGTTAACCCCGATTTTTCAATAGCTCTTGGAAAAAGGGATTCATTGAGCCTTCCTTCATTTAAAGGTAGGCCAGACACTATTTTGGAAGGATGGCTGCGAACATTAAAATGCTCACATAACCATTCAACACAACCTAGCCAGCTGTCTTTTTGTTCTACCAATCTAAACTTCCTTTTATAGACTGTACATCTAACTTACAGCGTTAAATTATTGTCTTCTATCATTTTTTGTAAAATTTGTGCTTCTAATGCACTGCTACTGTCACCTTGATACAGATCGTCGTACGTAACATCGGCTAATAAGATGTTTTGTTGAACGTCTTCATCGCCATTAGGTTTAATAGAAATGGTCACACCTTCACCAGATTCTTCTAAATCTAGATATTGTGTTGCCCCTAACCCTGTATTAAGCCCTAGGCTTCCCAAAATACCCGAGAGGTCAATTGCATCAGTATCTGGAGACGCATCAAAATCTTGAACTACATCGTAGCTTGGGGCTTCTACACTCCCTAAGCCTGAAGAGGCGAACACAAAATTATCAGAGCCCGTACCGCCAATCAGCAGATCATTATCATCTGTCGCGGTAATCGTAGAATTCCCTTCAGCAACAAACTCAACTGATACCGTTTGAGGTAACCCTACCGCTTGGTTATTGCCTATTTCAGCAGAAGGTTCGATGGTGAGTTCAAATGGTTCAACACCATCATAACCGCCAGTAATAGCCAAATTAGGTACATCCGCTAAATCCACCACATACTGACCATCGACCATAGAACCGTGTGAGAACGTCAAACCTGCGGGAATATCATAGATGGTAATGAAGCCCGCTTCTGAGTCGGCAGGGTTAACAAGAGAGAGATCTAGGTTAAGCGGAATCGTGCCACTCGCTTCTGCCACAATCGAAGAGTATTCAACACTCAATAACGGAGCATCAGGCTCTGGTGTGATGATAAGCGTCATATCTTGTGAACTTGGGTCACCCGTGTCGACCACTAACTCACCGAGTACCGTATTTTGATCAACCGTTCGGCCTGTAATCGTAATATCAAGGTTACCAAACGCGTCGCCCGCAAAGAATTCGAGCTCATCAACAGAGCTTGCTTTAACGAGGATCGTCGCCTGTATGATGCCACCCACATTAGTGAAAGAGCTGGTTTCTGATCCAATTCGAATTCGATCTAGCCCAACTAAACCTGATGGATCCGAAGTCGAATTCACCGTTACGGTAATTGCTAAGAATTCATCACTGTTGGTTTCAAAGCTATTAGCATCGAGAGGAATCACGATGCCATCATCTTCACTTCCAGTGAGCTGTTCAGGTAAATCGAAGAACTCCACTTTATCGCCGATAGGGTTTACACCAACGGTAAATTCAGATTCGGTATAACGAATATCTGTCGTGCCGATTTCCTGAGTAATCGCCTCAAGGACTAGATTCATATCACCACTAAAATCTCGTGGCGGCAGAATAACAAGATTAGCAAGCTGACTTGGATCGAGCTGCCACTCATAAGTAGGGTTACCATCAAAGGTACCGCCATCAACGCCATTATTTGGAACTAATTCGTAGCTATCGCCCACCTTTATCGCAACAACCGCGCCTTCAGGCACGCCTTTCAATGCCAAGGACATATTTTCAGAGCCATCTTGGTCAATCAGCTCCGCGCTAAGTGATGACAGTGAAATGTAGTTGTCTTCGTCGCCTACTATATCCTCCGTCACCAAGTTCGCCGCATCCGCAACAGGTTCAACGGTGATCGTCACCACGGTCGTCTTGTCTTGAGTATCGGTTTCAACGACACAATCCGCTTCATCGGTAATATTGGCCGTCACTGTTAAGGTAATTTCGCCGCTGTAATGTTCTGGTGGTGTTACCAACACATCGCTCAATCGGCTAGGATCGGTTACCGTCCACGTACCATTGCCGTTATCAACCAACAAACCAGTATCAGTAGGGCTTTCCGATAGCGTGCCGCCATTTGATACCGTTATTGTTAGAGAGTTAATGGTCTCTTTACCGGTAGCACTGTTACCCTCTCCCGTGATTAACTGCCCGTCTTCAACGCTATCACCGAGAACTAACTCAAGGTTAAGGTCGGTTGTAATATCTTCCTGGATTGTTGTCGAATCCGTGGCAACGGTAATGTCATCCACAACAGGCAATACTTGAATACTGATGGTTTGATCTGTTGTGACGGTCTCTCCGTTACAAGGAGAGGTCTCAATGGTTTTAATCGTAAAGTCGATACAGCCGGCAAAGTCTTCATCTAATCCTGTTAGCGTTAGTTTCGAGAGACCATCGGCAGTAATTGAATAACCGACAACTTCGCCAGCCGCGTCATATTCCGCAATAACACCATCACCTGAAATCTCGACGCCTTCAGGAAGAGAATCAGCAGGAATATAGAAAGAGATCGTATTGTCTGGGTCACTCGCTACATTGGTATTGAGCAAGCCCGTTAAATCGATATCTTCACCTTCATCAGTCTTAATATCACCACCCGGTTGAATGGGACTTGGTGGGCCAACGGGGTCACAAGTACCGCCACCACCGTCATGGCCAGTGATCTGAATTTGGAATGAAGTATCAATATACTTCGAATCTTCACCATCAATCACACGAGCACGAACCACAATATCTAAAACGGGAGTATCGCTTGGGCTAGAGATCGTCATACCGCTCAAGATTTCTTGCGCCAACTCTTGGATAGAGTCACTCGTCAGGCCGTTCGCCGAGATAATCCAGTTTCCTGAAATATCTTGAGCAGCTCCGTTAGGGTGGTCGATAATCAAAGAGTACCCATCAGGTACATCGATCAATATATAATCTAAGTACTCTGAGCCATCCATATCAGCATCAACAAAAGTAACCGCGTCTGACACGTTGACCGGAGAGCCGTCATCACTGGTGTACAGCTGACCCGAACTTTCTAAACGTGTATCTGACTCGACCCTCGCATCAACGGTAACACTAATGGCTCCCGAGATATCTTTTACATCAGTTGCGCCTGTCGGCGAGGTGTCGGTAACTTCATAGGTAATTGGGATCGAAAATGTACCGCTCAAATCTTCAGTAGCAAGAACGGTTAATCTGTCGCTATCTAGTAATTCTTGAAGAGTGACTCCTTCTGAGCTTGCTAACCCACCTAAGTCTAAACCAGCAGCATCAACAGTAATCTCCACACCATCGAAATACAGAGTTAGATCATCAGGCAAGCTATCAATAATGTAACCTGTTAACGTTTCACTACTGTCAACATCTTGATTAACCGAAATATTTAATGACAGTGTAATGTAGCTATCTTCAATACCAACGCTACTCACGACTACACCATCGGTCTGATCGACAACAGGATCGAGAGTCACCTTCAACGCCATCGGGAATTCGCCCGAATCACCATCAGGCTCTGTAGAGATAGCAATAACGGTTAGCTCTAGCTCACCACTAAAATCAGTAATTGGCTTGAGATACAAATCATTCAGTTGGGCGTTAGAAACCTGGAATACTGGGCCTGTTACATCGTCAATGTAGGCGATGGTCAGCGACACAGGCTCACCCAATGAATCCACCAGCAAGGTGCCGTCAGGAATATTAGTAAGCAGTATATTGATATCTTCAGAAACATCGTCATCAGTTGTTTGGACGACAAAGTCGAGTTGAATCAAACCATCTTCATTGAGAACAGATTGATTGCTGATGACTTTGGTAATACTGTCATATTCCCAATGCGCATTTCCTCCATCCACAACAGTAGGTTCATCAACAACGCCTTTGAGGAAGATGTTGATGGTTTGAGTATCGCTTAACGCAGTCACATTGATAGGGTCTAGTGAGTCAATGGCAGATTCTGTGGCTACCGCCGTGACCTTAATGTACAAATCTTCAGTAAACGAACTGATGTCTTCTTTTGGTAGAAGATAAGCCACACCATTCTCGATGGCCTCCGCAGAGACTAGGTAGGTATCAGGACCAATTAAGTCGAACAGTCCACCTTGGATAGACCAACCATCTTGCAGTTCGATTTGATAGCTTAACGATTCAGAACCGTCGGTATCAGTTAGCGATCCATCAATCACGTTCTTGAGGAAGATGATTTCATCTTCTAGACCTTTGTAGTCCTTAACGGATACATGTGGAGTATCAGCATCCGGTGAGATTTCAACGACTACGGTATTGACGATATCGGCCGTTTTATCTGCGGGGTCAGCGAAAGTGTTTCCCGCTTCGGTTGCAATCGCAGTAATCTCAAACTCAAATCGACCAGCAAGATTTTCATCAGCTCTGATTTCCATTTTGTCGATTTGGTTCTGGGTGTACTCTTTGCCTTCTTTAACCGCGTTTCCGTTCAAGGTGATATTCAGCCCATCGGGAATGCCGCTAATGGTGTAAGACAGTTCTTCAGATGTATCTTGGTCAACCAACTGAGCAGTGATATCTAATTTAATTGGGTCTGCGTCATCTTCTACCGATTGGTAGGTGAACACTGAATCAGACCAATCCGGCGCATCCGCTACGGGTAAAACAGAAACAGAGACATCTGCGGTCAATTCTTTTGGAATTGTGTCAGTACTAATAATGGCGTTGATCGCTAGAATAACCGTTGAGGTCGTATTTGATTCATGAAGTGCCGGTCGATAAGTTAACTGACCATTAGGGCCGGTAAACTGACTGTCAATCACCGTTAACTGATTGCCTGAAAGCGTCACTTTTCCATCAACCACTTGAAGTAATACGCCATCTAAATACAGGCTACCGCCTTGCAAAGAATCTTCTGAGAATTCAATAGCCGTAACGGTTTCGCTTTGGTCAACGTCTCCGGTAGAAACACTCACCACAATAATGGCATCGTTATCTTCTGTAGTTTCAGAATCCTCATAACGAATAAAGCCTTCGTTATCATCTAGGACAAGCTCTGCAGTACTCGTGACCTCATCACCATCGGCATCGCGAACCAAATAATCAATGTCATCGATTAATCGAGGATCGGTAGGGTCAGTTGATACATTGGCATTAGTAGTCAGTTGGTAGCTGCCATCAGAGTTAAGAGTAAACTGACCGTAGACGCTATTATCAAAATCATTAATGAGATCAATCTCGATTGACGTAATTACATCGGTAAAAGTGTAGGTATCACCGCGATAGTCAAAACTAACAATGACGGCGCCATCCGCACCAGCAAATTCTTCTGTTAAGAACTGTCCGCTGAGATTATCGCCTTCCACCATTTCAATGGAACCAGAACGAGAAGTTGGCACTGCATCCGTAACATTAACAACATAAATAGCCGGATCAGAACTATCACCATCGGCATCAGTAACGACCAATTCAAAATTCACAGCAAGATTATTTTCACCATCACCCGTAGCATGATCAAACGGCGCATATAGATTGAACTCTGTTGTGCCATCGTTGTTAAAACGAATTCGGAAGATATCGTTACCCGACGTATCTTGAGCGTAATACCAACCATCGGCATTCACTGCCTGCAATGAAATGGCTTGCCCACCACTGGTATAAGCTAATGCGTCAAAAGCATCGGTATTAACTGAAACTGATGCGATATCGTCCGAGCCTTGGATAATAGCGATCGATGGGCTTGGTTCTTCAGTCCCAGTTTGTTCGTTGTCACCAATGAGTCCATCTTCATCGACAGATATGCTGCCTACAATCGAGAATGCAGGATCCTTACCATCGTATATTTTAATGTCTGATTTTTGGGTGGAACGCGAACCATCTGAATCAATAACGACAACCGTGGCCGGTATGCTCAATTCGGTATCTTTTAACCCAGCACCATGATCAATAGAGCGATATAAATCAATCTCAACGGCAACGGTACCTGAGATATTAGCTTCTAAGAAATAATCAGATGGCAGACGAATCTGCATAATGACATCGCCATTACTTAATATCGCATCAAAACTGCCATCACCATTATCTCTCCAAGATAAAGCCTCGCCATTATGGGTGACTGCTTCACCGTCGCTATCCAAAACGGCTTGACCGTTTGTCACATCAATACCAAGATAAACGATAGGATCATGCGATGCCGTGATATCCAAATTAACCACTGCACTCTGTTTTACGCCATCAGGAGTAGTATCCGCAATTGGGGTTTCAGACAATTCAACCGTACCGCTGCCAATCGTTGGCTCACCACCGTCGGTAATAGAAACGATTAAATCTAGTTTAGTTTGGTCGTTATCGGAATCACGGGCTGTAACAGTAAACGGTATGGTATCTGTGCCATTGGCTTGATCCAAACCTTTGTACAGTGTGAAGACGTAATCCACACTGCTGTCTACATCATCTGATACCGGCGCTGCGAAACTCACGGTAAAGGCAACGTCACCACCAGCGACTGGCCCTGCGTAGCCAGTCAATAATGTACCATCCTCAGAAACGGTGTAATAAATCTGCTCGCCGCCACTAAAGAGCTGAGGTTGATCAGCTAAATCAAAGAACACGCTATCTAAATAATCACTGCCAATCCCGATACTGAAGGTTCCGGTGCTACTGACTTCACCGATAGGATCATTGCTTAGCTCCGACTCGTTGACCGAAGAATTTGAATCGAGAATTAAACTCGGATCATTACCGTCCTCGATCACCCATGATATTTGGCCGTTTTCTAAAGCAGTGCCATCGGTGTCTGTGCCAATAATATTTAACGGAATCGTAAGTAAATCACTGGTGAGCACATGGTCGAGTGGCCGTTCAATCACCAAAACGATATCGGCAAGTACATTGTTCCCGTTGACCGTTGTCGTCATTGAAAACGAGAACACATCATCATCACCTTGCTTAGCTGTAATAGTACGACCATCTGCGCTGAGAGTATAAGTAAGCACTGTAGCGTCGCCACCTGAAGTAATACCTAACGCTTCTAGTCGCGCGACAGTCTCAGAGCTAAATTGTATAGAATCTGGGGCTGGATTATCCGAACCACCTAATACAGTAAATTGAGCATTGATGGTTTGCGAACCGGAGGTCACGTCGACTTCCGTCACCGTTTTCGAATCATCCAATATCTGTCCTGCCGCACCATCCATGATATCAATAGTCGCCGTTGCAGAGCCAAAATCACCACTAGAGTCAGCGGCAACGTAATTGAAGATAACGGTATGGTCTTGGTTATGATCTAGATTTCGATTGGCTTCAAAGGTCCACTGGCCATTAGCAAATACGGTCAATACACCATCCCCGGTATTGAACACCGCAGGAGTTGCACCTGAAATATCCTGACTGACTCCACCAACTTCGACGCTACTAATGGTTAGTGCGGTATCAAGGTCAATGTCATTGTTAAGAACGTTGCCTGACGATGTTTCACCTTCAACCATCGAGTAAGACTCGCCGAACAGCAAAGGTTCAGAATCTAGAATCGTGATCGGTAATTCGCCTAAAACGAGCTCAGTGGTTCCATCATCATCAATCTGAAGACCTTCGATAATGATCGCCGTTTGAAGTAACTCTTCACCAGCCTGTTGGTCAACCGCTTGGTAGAAAGTGATTTCAACGGTACCTCCAACAATCTTAGCTTCGAAAACCAGTGTTCCATCGGTTCGTGTTGCTTTGATCACTTGACCGTCAGACTCTAATTCAATAGCGATAGATTGACCTTGAGACGTCACTCCCTCAGCAGAGACTTGGTTTGCACTAAAAGCAAACTCATCAGCAAACTGAATATTGATGTCAGCGACTTGGGTTTGATCTCCAAAGATACCAACCGTACTTTCAGAAAATGAGACTGAATCTGGCAGTATAATACTTGGCATGTCATCACTGACTTCATTACCAATCGAGTTAACAACTCTCGCATCGATAATCCACTCAGTAGATGGGTCTAAGCTAGAGACATCAATATTCTCGACTAGCCAGCCACCGGACGCATCAACTACACCTTCAAAAGTCAGCGTTTGCGTACCATCATTGATCTCTATGTAGACAGGTAAACCTTCGGAAACATCGGTCGTACCCTGCATGGTGGTTAAATCACCACTACGAAAATCTAAGATGTTGAAACCAGATAAGGTATCAATATCGATAACAGGTGGGACGGTATCAATTTGTCCTGTCGAGTCTGTGCCCGTTGTTTCATTACCTGCAATATCAACGGTAACTGCTTCTACGGTAATGTTGCCATCCGCAAATGCAGACAGATCGACATCATCGATGCTCCAAGCCCCTGCAACAACTACGGTTTGTAACGTGATAGACTGATTATTGCTATCCGAAACTGTGACGGTAATAGGCTGTCCATTTTCTACATTTTGAACAACACCTTGTAGACGAACAGATTGAACCTCTTCAGTGTTGAGTATGTTGTCGGCATCATCGAATTTTGCTGTGATACTTGCCAGAGTATCCTTAACGATTATATCGCTAGAAGTAACAGTATTGCCCGCAACATCCGTAACGCTAGCCTCTACGGTCAAGATTCCTTCTGCAAACCCCGAATAGTCTTGACCTGTCAGCGTCCAATTTCCGCCAACTACTGTGGTCGTATAAACTTGGGAGACATTAAGGCTATCGGTAAGGGTAATAGTGATCGTTTGACCGTCTTCAACATTGGTCACCGTGCCAACCAAGGCACCATTAGTAATTTCGGCTAAGTTGTAATACTCATCACCAAAACCATCAAAATCGACACTGATGTCCGCCAACGTATCTTTAACGATGGTATCGCTAGAAGTTGCTGTATTACCGGCAATGTCCGTAACGCTTGCTTCAACCGTTAACTCACCTTCAGCGAAAGCTGAATAATCTTGGCCAGTTAGAGTCCACTCGCCACCGGAAACTATCGCGGTATAACTTTCTGACTTACCATCGACATCGGTGATGGTGATTGACACTGTTTGGCCATCTTCAACATTGGTCACCGTGCCGACCAAAGTGCCATTGCTCACTTCGGCGGAGTTGTAATACTCATCACCAAAACCATCGAAATTGACACTGATATCCGCCAACGTATCTTTGACTATGGTATCGCTAGAAGTTGTCGTATTACCGGCAATGTCCGTAACGCTTGCTTCTACTGTTAGCGTACCTTCAGCGAAGGCAGAGTAATCTTGGCCAGTTAGAGTCCACTCGCCACCAGTCACTGTCGCGGTATAATTTTCTGACTTGCCATCAACATCGGTGATAGTGATTGAAACTTCTTGACCGTCTTCAACATTGGTCACCGTGCCGACCAGTGCGCCATTACTCACCTCGGCAGAGTTGTAATATTCATCACCAAAACCATCAAAATCGACACTGATGTCCGCTAACGTATCTTTAACGATGGTATCGCTAGAAGTTGCCGTATTACCCGCAACGTCTGTAACACTTGCTTCTACTGTTAGCGTACCTTCAGCAAAACCCGAATAGTCTTGGCTGACTAATGTCCATTCGCCACCAGAAACTATCGCGGTATAACTTTCTGACTTACCATCAACATCGGTGATG
>NZ_JBHNYN010000018.1:0-88178 GCF_054960695.1 Vibrio sp. PSi01 | reverse complement strand
GTTACATCACTTCGGAAGAGGCGGCCATTCTAGCTATTTAATTCTCAGTGTCAAACACTTATTCGGAATTAATTTCTACTTTTAAAAAGTAAAAGCGAATCATCGCTTAAAGCTAGTTGCCTTACTAACATTCTTCGCTGAAGCCTTATGGCGTCTGCCATGTCAGTGAGGCGGCATTATAGAGATGCAGCTCTCATTGGCAAGCATTAAATACGTTTTTTATTAAAAAAAGAGGCTAAGCGAAGAGATTTCAACCAAGAGCCTATTTATACCAATCTCACCCCAACTTTTAAACAAATTACCCACAGAACCCTGTGGATAACTAGTCGTTACTTTCAAAAAAGTAAGATAATCGAGCTCGTGGATTTAAATACTCTCTCACTTGCTCGGGTAGTTTGCTTGGATGTACTGCATTAACGATTTTTATCTCTTTATTAAGCAAGTCAATAATCGGAGCTTGAGTTCTAGGGACGCTAGGATCATAAATCAGTACATTCGGGTAGAGCATATGTTTCGCATTAACGGAGATCACAACACCAATAGAGTCATTGGAAAGTTGTACCACCGTACCTGGCGGATACACACCCATAAACTTAACTAACAAACTCAAGTTGTCCTGACTATATAGGTGTTTGCAATTCTTGTATAAGTGGGACAATGCTAGATAAGGGATCTTAGGGTGAGGTTGCCCTCTGCCATGACAAAGGTTGTCGAAGGTATTCGCTACAGCGACTATCTTCGCAAATTCATCAATCTCTCCTTCCGTTAACCCTTCGGGGTAACCTGAACCATCATTCATTTCATGGTGCTGACCAATTACCTTCTTCGCGCTGTCAGGAAAATCATCAATTCCTGCGACTATATCCACACCGTATTTCGTATGAAGCTTTAAATAGTTTTCTTCCGGTACCGTTAACGCAGTCTGTTTTCTTAAGATAGCCGTAGGTATTTTTATTTTGCCGATATCGTGAAATAACGCAGCAAAGGAGAGTTCTTTTAATTGTTGAGTATCGAAACCTTTAGCCTTACCTATCATTAGTGCAACAACAGAAACATTCAATGTATGAAAGTAGAGGTCATCAAAGTCCACTTTAGTATTCATAAGATGCAGGGTAACGTTGTCATCGCTCACGAGTGTTTCGACAATATCGTCAACAAGAGCCTTCACCTCCCCTACCGCAGCTAAAGGACGATTACGAATCTTGGTCATAACAGAACGCATTCGAGCAAGCGAACGTTCGAACTCTTTCTCACAATGGCTTACTCTGCGACGGTAAGAACTTAGAGTTTCAATACGTTCATGCTTATCTTTCCACATTCTTTCCGTTTCAATACTTGCCTGTAAATCAGTATCCAAGGCTTGTTCATTCACGTGGTTAACTGGTAGAGGGGATGTATCGCTCTGATTCGGATTTATATAGACGTGCTTGATTCCAAGATGTCGAATTACTTGTACTTGAGCATCATCTTTGATTTTGAAACTGTTGAGTAGAAATGGGTGTTCATTCCATTTTACTGGGAGTCGTATGTGTAGACCGGGCTGAATGCGATCTACGGTAATCTTTATGCTGCCCATTTTTATATAATATCGATCAATAATCTCTATTTATAATTCTAATAAAACCAAGCAGCAATTTCACTATCCAATTTCACTGGTTCAACTTAAAGAGTCACAATGTACCATCCAGCGTATACCAAATTTATCTTCCACTTTACCAAACCGCGCTCCCCAAAAAGTATCCGCTAAAGGTGTCATAATACGACCACCTTGCTTTAATTTTTCAAAGATTTGCTCTTGAGTCGTCGTATCCTCAGTAACAAGGGAGAGTGCAAGATTGTTTCCTTCTAATTCTTTCGCTTTGACGCCATCTGACATCATAAGCTTCATACCGAATGCTTCAAACTCTGCGTGCATAACCCAATCAGGCTGAGCACCCTCTATTACCTGTGGTGCGTCACTAAATAGTTGTTTTGATAAAACTACACCACCAAAGCACTTGTGATAAAAGTCCAATGCTTCATTACAACGACCATCAAAAAATAAGTAAGGGGTAACTTTCAGCATATCTATCTCCTTTATGATCTATCTTAAACATAGACAATAGATGTGAGAATTAAAGGTAACATTCTGATTTAAGATAATTAATTCATTGGCACATTAGATTACGAAGAGAAATGATGAAATTTAGGAATGAAACATCAAGATCTGACTGATTGAACAGGCATACCTGCCGCCACAGCGAAGGCAACGTTTTCTGCTCTCCAGATACAACAAAGCCCCGATTTGAGTCGAGGCTTTGTCATTAAATATGATCCGATAGGCGACTTGACTGGGCTTGCATCCAAGCCGGCACCCTGGGTTAGGAATTCACAAACGCCCAAAACGACGAAAGGTCGAGATAAAAACGACCTTTCTATGTTTGGTACCCGCAGGCGGACTGATTGGACAGGCACCCCTGCCGTCACAGCGAAGGCAACGTTTTTTGCTCTCCAGATACAACAAAGCCCCGACTTGAGTCGAGGCTTTGTCATTTAAATATGGTACCGGTAGGCGGACTTGAACCGCCACGCCCGAAGGCAACGGATTTTGAATCCGTCGTGTATACCAATTTCACCATACCGGCATTATCTTGGGGCATTGCCCTTTCGATGTCTGGCATTATACGTATGCGAACTGATGTGGCAAGTATAAAAACTTGAATTCATGTGTGTTTGCCGATAATTTCGCCACTAAGTCATAAGCTGTGCGTTATGTCTCTTTTCACGCTAAGCCTTAAACTATATTCTGACGCCTCAATTTTTGAAGAAGTAATAACACAATGACATCAACAAACACTCTGCCACCAGCAGGAGTAATGCGCCGATTTGGTGCTTTGTTCTATGACGCCCTTATTGTAATCGCTATTGAAATGTTGGCAGCTGGCGTTATTGTCGCTCTGCTGCACGCTCTAATGGCTCTTGGTATTTTTAACCATAGCGGATATGCAGATGTTAGTGACTTCTTAACAAACCATCCGATTTGGAGCCCAGCGTATACTTTTTACTTAGTGGTCGTTTGGGTTTACTTCTTTGTGTTCTTCTGGACAAGAGCAGGACAAACTCTGGGAATGAGAGCCTGGAAGCTACGCGTTCAAAACAAAGACGGTTCAGCTATTACAGTAACTCAGGCGATGATTCGTTTGGGTACTTCAGGTTTTGGATTGGCAAACCTATGTGTTCCATTCGATCCAAAAAAGCGTGGCTTTCACGATATCTGGGCAAAGACCGAAGTCGTTGTGTTACCACAAGCACGATAGCGTGATTTAAGTTAGCTCTAATCAAGATCAAAAAAGGAAGGCGTTATACCTTCCTTTTTTCTATTTACAGTTTCCGCCTCAAGAGCATGACTGCTATTCCGAGGAATACCACACTCGGAGCTAGCGCACCAAAAGCGGGGGGAATTTGATAAACCAAACTCACTGGACCAAAAAACTCACTGGATATGTAGAAAGTAAAACCTGCGATAACACCAGAAAGAATCCTAGCACCCATGGTCACACTACGTAGAGGGCCAAAGATAAACGATAATGCCATCAGCATCATGACCGCTATCGAGATAGGCTGAGTTATCTTTCGCCATAACGCCAGTTCATAGCGTGATGCATCTTGTTCTGAAGCTTTGAGATAAGAAACATAATCATACAATCCACTTAATGAAAGCTCTTCTGGTTTAACCGTTACTATCGCGAGCTTATCCGGTGCTAATGATGTCTTCCAAGAATAAGTTGGCAGGCTTTCTTTAGTAATTTGAAGTTCGTTTTCAAAAGACGTGATCTCTACATTTTTCATCGTCCACACGTTATCTCCAACGTAATCAACTTCGTCAGAGTAAATAGCGGTCTTTAGAGCTTTATTCTCATCAAAGCGCCACATGTTCATTCCATATAGCTTCTCATCATCAATTTTGACAATGAAGATAAAATCATTGGCATCGCGAGCCCATACACCACTTTGAGTCGAGATAATATTACCACCAGCAATTGATATGGTTCTTAAGTCACGAGCCATTTTCTGTGCTTGAGGTGCGCCCCACTGACCAAGCAATGTCACAACGACCATCAGTGGGATTGCGGTTTTGAGTACCGATAGGCCGATATCTAACTTAGAGAAACCCGCAGCCTGCATTACAACGAGTTCAGAACTTGCAGCAAGCATACCAAGCCCGATCAATGCGCCAAGCAAAGCGGCCATTGGAAAGAACATTTCAATATCACGTGGGATACTCAACAAAACGAAATACAGCGCTTGTAATAGATCGTATGTACCGCGACCAACCTTTCTAAGCTGCTCTACGTACTTGATGATCCCAGAGAGGCCAACAAACGTCACCAATACCAATGACGTCGTTGCGATGATGGTTCTGCCTATATATAAATCGAGAATTTTAAACACGGCTTAAGCCAACCTCTTATTCTTGAATTTTTCTTTCAAACGCCTTACTGGCACACTATCCATAAAGTTTGCACCAATCGCGACAAGTAACAACAACGCATTTATTGGCCACATGCCGACTACCGCGGGAATACTCCCTTCTTCAATCGAAGATTTGGTTGCACTGATTGCTAAGAAGTAAGTTAGATAAATCAGTATAGCTGGGCCGATTTTGGCGAAACGACCTTGTCTAGGGTTTACTGCAGACAGTGGCACAACAAGCATGGTCAACAATGGAATACAAAGCACCAATGAAATTCGCCACTGCAATTCTGCTTTCGCACTGTTTTCTGGATTACCAATCAGATCGAGCGTAGGAATGGCTTCCCAGTCACGGCCTTTCTTCTCAACTTCACGTTGGCCAATCAGGCCTTCGTACTCTTCAAAGTGTGTCACCATATAATCAAGACGAGTTGGAACACCTTCATGACGGGTACCATCGTACATCACAATCACTTGTCGACCATCGCTAAGCTCTTTTACGTCTCCGGATTTAGAGAACATTACACTAGGTAACACTGAATCACGTGGGCGCATTTGAGCTACAAACACATTTTCTAACTTATTACCGTCGATGTCATCGATGAAAACGACTGAAGAACCATCAGGAGTGCCTTCAAACTTACCTTTTGGCAGTAAATCCACACTGTTCTCTGCAGCCACTTCTTCATACATTTGCTCAACTTTATCTTGCGACCAAGGAGACAGCCAAAATGAGTTAAAAGCAGCAACAGATGCTGTGATTAAGGCCAAGTAAAGTGCAGATTGAATAAGGAATTTATTACCAATACCAGTCGCGTTCATTACGACTATTTCACTTTCAGCGTAAAGGCGACCAAAAGTAAGTAAAATACCAATATAGATACTGAGTGGAAGCATCAATAAGCCCATCGCGGGCATATTTAAGCCAACAATCGATAATATGAGGCTCGCTGGGATATCACCATCAGAGGCGTCCGCTAAAACACTGATGAATTTTTGGCTGAGAAACACGAGAAAGAGAACAAAAAAGATCGCAAATTGGCTCTTGATTGTCTCGCGGATCAAATATCTAACAATAATCACGCTCAAATTACCTATACAAAACTTGTTTTTTTGATTGAATCACTATAATTTCCCGTTGAACCTTTTATTTTTTTAAATTTTTAGCTAAGTGTTAGCGTTCTTCTTTAAGGTTAGTTCCATTATAGGATCCAACAAGTAAGAACCCATTATCTAACATTTAGTTCGATTTGTCTTCAGGATGTAGGAGTACGCATGGAGTTCAGTGTAAAAAGTGGCAGCCCAGAGAAACAACGCAGCGCATGTATCGTTGTCGGTGTATTCGAACCGCGCCGCCTTTCTCCAGTCGCCGAGCAATTAGATAAGATTAGCGATGGCTATATTAGTTCACTGCTTCGTCGCGGTGATCTAGAGGGTAAACCTGGCCAGATGCTACTACTGCATCAAGTACCTGGTGTACTTTCAGAACGTGTTCTACTGGTAGGCTGTGGTAAAGAGCGTGAGCTAGGCGAACGTCAATACAAAGAAATCATCCAAAAAACCATCAGCACACTAAACGAAACAGGTTCTATGGAAGCAGTATGTTTCCTTACAGAACTTCACGTTAAAGGTCGCGACACTTACTGGAAAGTTCGTCAAGCTGTAGAAGCAACTAAAGATGGCCTTTACACGTTTGACCAATTCAAGAGTAATAAGCCAGAGACTCGTCGCCCACTACGTAAATTGGTATTCAACGTACCTACACGTCGTGAATTGAGCCTTGGTGAGAAAGCTATTTCTCATGGCCTTGCTATTGCTTCAGGTGTGAAAGCATCGAAAGATCTAGGCAATATGCCACCGAACATCGCAAATCCTGCTTACCTTGCATCTCAAGCTCGTCGCCTAGCTGACGATTATGAAACTGTGAAGACTAAGATCATTGGCGAAGAAGAGATGGAAAAACTGGGTATGACTTCATACCTAGCAGTAGGCCGTGGCTCTAAGAACGAATCGATGATGTCTATCATGGAATACAAAGGCGCTGCGGATCCAGACGCAAAACCTATCGTCCTAGTCGGTAAAGGTCTTACTTTCGATTCAGGCGGTATCTCACTTAAGCCTGGCGAAGGCATGGATGAGATGAAGTACGATATGTGTGGTGCTGCCTCTGTATTCGGTACAATGAAAGCATTGGCGAAACTTAACCTGCCAATCAACGTTGTTGGTATTCTAGCGGGTTGTGAAAATATGCCTGGTAGCAACGCTTATCGCCCTGGTGACATCCTAACTACGATGTCTGGTCAAACCGTTGAAGTATTAAATACTGATGCAGAAGGTCGTTTGGTTTTATGTGATGCTCTAACTTACGTTGAGCGTTTTGAACCTGATTGTGTTGTCGACGTTGCGACACTAACTGGCGCATGTGTTATTGCTCTAGGTCACCACATCAGTGGCGTTCTATCAAACCACAACCCACTATCTCATGAACTTGTTAATGCTTCAGAGCAAGCAAGCGACCGAGCATGGCGTCTACCTATGGCTGACGAATACCATGAGCAGCTAAACAGCCCATTCGCTGATATGGCGAACATCGGCGGCCGTCCTGGCGGCACAATTACTGCTGGTTGCTTCCTGTCTAAATTCACTAAGAAGTACCACTGGGCACACATCGACAGTGCTGGTACGGCGTGGAAGTCAGGCGCAGCGAAAGGCTCGACAGGTCGTCCTGTCTCAATGCTTGTCCAATTCTTATTGAACCGCAGCGGCCAAGAGACTGAAGAGCAATCTTCAAAATAGTAAAAAGGGCCTACGGGCCCTTTTTTAATAACTGCTATTTGTTAGAGTCTGTAGACCAAGTAATATTGAGGTCCACAATTTTCAGTTCGAGTGTTAAGTATGCAAACTGCCACTTTTTACATAGTGCCTTCAGACAGTCCGCAAGCCCGCGAAGATGGTTTTACTCACTATGTGCTGTTTCTTGTTCAGCACTTTGCAAAACAAGGCGCTAAACTTTATCTCAACTGTAATGACAAAGAGCATGCCGAACGTATTGCGGAAGTTTTCTGGCAAGTTGAACCCAGTGAATTTATGGCACACAACTTGGTTGGCGAAGGACCAAAGTATTCAACCAACGTCGAAATCGGCTACCAAGGCGTAAAACATAATTGGAATCGTCAGCTAGTAATTAATCTGGCCGATAATCATACAACCTTTGCGAACGCCTTTGCTCAGGTGATAGACTTCGTGCCTTGCGAAGAAAAAGCTAAGCAACTCGCTCGAGAAAGGTATAAAATTTACCGTCAAGCTGGATATCAGCTACAAACTATCGAGATTCAACATCCATAGTCAAACGTCATAGTTAAAGCTCTCTTTGACTTTAAACTCAAGAAGCTTCACTTATGAAGTTTGACCACGATTAACCATTCACAGTATCCGTTTAAGAGCACTATGGAAAAGACATACAACCCAACATCAATCGAACAAGCTCTGTACAAGACTTGGGAAGAGAAAGGCTACTTTAAGCCACACGGTGACACATCAAAAGAAGCTTACAGCATCATGATCCCGCCACCAAACGTCACTGGCAGCCTACACATGGGTCACGCGTTCCAAGATACGATCATGGATACGCTTATCCGTGCTCAACGTATGAAAGGCAAAAACACGCTTTGGCAAGTGGGTACTGACCACGCTGGTATCGCAACTCAAATGGTTGTTGAGCGTAAGATCGCTGCTGAAGAAGGCAAAACAAAACACGACTACGGCCGTGAAGCTTTCATCGATAAAATCTGGGAATGGAAAGGCGAATCGGGTGGCACGATCACTCAACAACTTCGTCGTCTTGGTGCATCTGTAGATTGGGATCGTGAACGATTCACTATGGATGATGGCCTATCGGCTGCGACTCAAGAAGTGTTTGTTCGTCTATACGAAGAAGACCTAATCTACCGTGGTAAGCGTCTAGTAAACTGGGATCCTAAACTGCACACGGCAATCTCGGATCTTGAAGTTGAAAACAAAGACAAAAAAGGTTTCATGTGGCACTTCCGCTACCCGCTAGCGAACGGTGTTAAAACGGCTGATGGTAAAGATTACATCGTTGTAGCGACGACTCGTCCAGAAACCATGCTTGGCGATACTGGCGTTGCTGTTAACCCAGAAGATCCTCGTTACAAAGATCTTATCGGCAAAGAAATCCTACTTCCTGTTGTAAACCGTCTTATTCCTATCGTAGGCGATGAGCACGCAGATATGGAAAAAGGCACGGGTTGTGTGAAGATAACTCCAGCTCATGACTTTAACGATTACGAAGTGGGTAAGCGCAACAACCTACCAATGATCAACATCCTAACGTTCAACGCTGATATCCGTGATGCTGCTGAAGTCTTCACAACGAACGGCGAAGAAAGCGATGTTTACTCAACGGACATCCCTGCTAAATACCAAGGCATGGAGCGTTTTGCTGCACGTAAAGCTATCGTTGCTGAATTCGATGAGCTTGGTCTTCTTGAAGAGATCAAAGATCACGACCTGACTGTCCCTTACGGCGACCGTGGTGGCGTGGTTATCGAACCAATGCTGACTGACCAATGGTACGTGCGCACAGCACCTCTTGCAGAACCTGCGGTTAAAGCGGTTGAAGATGGCCAAATCCAATTCGTACCTAAACAGTACGAAAACATGTATTTCGCGTGGATGCGTGACGTGCAAGACTGGTGTATCTCTCGTCAACTTTGGTGGGGCCACCGTATCCCAGCATGGTACGACAACGATGGTAAGGTTTACGTAGGTCGCACTGAAGAAGAAGTTCGTGAAAAGAACAACCTAGCGCCTGTTGTTGTACTTAAGCAAGACGACGACGTACTAGATACTTGGTTCTCTTCTGCACTTTGGACATTCGGCACGCAAGGCTGGCCTGAAGATACTGAAGCACTAAAAACATTCCACCCATCTGAAGTACTAGTATCTGGTTTTGATATTATCTTCTTCTGGGTTGCTCGTATGATCATGATGACCATGCACTTCGTGAAAGACGAAGATGGCAAGGCTCAAGTACCTTTCAAAACCGTTTACATGACAGGTCTTATCCGTGATGAAAACGGCGACAAGATGTCTAAGTCGAAAGGTAACGTACTTGATCCAATCGACATGATTGACGGCATCGGCCTTGAAGAGCTAGTAGAGAAGCGTTGTGGCAACATGATGCAACCTAAACTGGCTGCTAAGATCGAAAAGGCTACACGTAAAACTTTCGAAGATGGTATCGAACCATACGGTACTGATGCATTACGTTTCACTCTTGCTGCTATGGCTTCAACTGGCCGTGACATCAACTGGGACATGAAGCGTCTTGAAGGTTACCGTAACTTCTGTAACAAGCTATGGAACGCAAGCCGTTACGTACTGATGAATACAGAAGAGCACGATTGTGGCATGTCACTGTCTGTTGAAGACCGTGCAAACATGGAATTCTCTCTAGCAGATAAGTGGATTGAATCTCAGTTTGAAGTTGCAGCGAAAGAATTTAATGCTCACCTAGACAACTACCGTCTAGACATGGCAGCAAACACGCTTTACGAATTCATCTGGAACCAATTCTGTGACTGGTACCTAGAGCTAACTAAACCGGTTCTTTGGAAGGGTACTGAAGCTCAACAACAAGCGACCCGTTACACTTTGATCACGGTTCTTGAGAAAACACTGCGTCTTGCTCACCCAGTTCTTCCTTACATCACTGAATCTATCTGGCAGAGCGTTAAGCCACTAGTAGACGGTGTTGAAGGAGAGACAATCATGACTCAAGCACTTCCTCAGTTTAATGAAGCTAACTTCAATGCTGAGATCGTTGACGATATCGAATGGGTTAAGACTTTCATCACTGCTATCCGTAACCTACGTGCGGAATACGATATTGCTCCTAGCAAAGGCCTAGAAGTGATGATCAAAGTCGCTGATGAGAAAGATGCTGCGCGTATCGAAGCAAACAAGATCGTTCTTACTTCTCTAGCGAAACTAGATGACATCAAAGTACTGGCTGATAGTGAAGTGACTCCAGCTTGTGCAACGAAGCTTGTTGGTAAATCTGAATTGATGATCCCAATGGCGGGTCTTATCGACAAAGATGCTGAACTTGCTCGTCTAGATAAAGAAGTGGCTAAGACTCAAGGCGAAATCAAACGTATCGAAGGTAAACTAGGTAACGAAGGTTTCGTTGCTAAAGCACCTGAAGTTGTTATCGCGAAAGAGCGTGAAAAGCTTGAAGGCTACCAAGAGACTCTTGTTAAGCTTGAAGAGCAAAAAGCGACCATCGCTGCGCTTTAACTGATTGAACGAGAAAGCTTCGAACTTCTCGATCTAAATAGAAAGGTTGGTCCTCGTGACCAGCCTTTTTTTATGTCTCTGATTCCAATATATCTTGCTCGCCACACTTATTGATAGGTTTCATCTATCGAATCAATCCTTACAACCCACTTTAATTAATGATAATAATTCTCAATAATAGTTCTATCAAAACAACAAAACGATTGAGTAATTATCATGAAAAAGACACTAACCTTTGCCGCATTACATTTTACTATCGCATTTAGTGTCGCTTACGTACTAACGGGAGACATCTTGATTGGTAGCTTAATTGCCATGATTGAACCCTCCGTAAATACAGTCGCTTTTTATTTTCATGAAAAGGCTTGGGCTCAAATTCAAGCACTTAAAGCTCGCCAATTTATGACTAAACTAAAAACAGCAAGCTTTGCCACTATCCATTTTAGTGTTGCCTTTGCCGTTGTCTATTTATTAACTGGTGATGCCTTTATTGGCGGTGTGATGGCCACGCTAGAGCCAGCTTTAAATACAATCGCTTACTATTTCCACGAAAAAGTTTGGTTACGAAAAACAGAAAGCCAAACAACACAATTACAGTTTTGTTTGCACCAACATGCTTAATCACAATATATTGGGCTTCTGATGAGTAACCCATTTTTATAGGCAGAACATGGAACAGATTGCTAACCTCACTATTCGCTCAATTGAATTAGAAGATAATCCAAGCATTGCTAACGTAATTCGCCAAGTTTCTTATGAGAACGGACTGACAGAAGACAAAGGCTATGGCGTAGCAGATCCAACATTAGAAGACATGTTCAGTGTTTATAACAATGAAAAATCGCAATATTGGGTGATTGAGCTTAATGGAAAGGTCGTCGGTGGCGGTGGATTTGCGCCGTTAGCAGGAATGCCCGAAGTATGCGAACTACAAAAGATGTACTTCTTACCAGTAACTAGAGGTAAAGGCTTAGCTAAGAAGTTGGTCAATATGTCGATGGACCGGGCTAAAGGTTTAGGTTATCAACATATGTACTTAGAAACGACAGAATGCCTTAATGCAGCGGTGAAACTTTATGAAAAGCTAGGCTTTGAACACCTGGATTCAGCATGGGGAGAAACTGGCCATGATGCTTGTGAAGTTGTCATGGCTAGATCGTTGTAAAAAGAGTAACTAAGAAATAACTCTTCTAACGCAGGAAGTTACTCACGCAAGAAGCTGGATTCAAGGCCACAAAAGAGCTTTCTTTTTGCCCATCGAGTTCAACTTCTAACGGATACAAATGCTTAGGATTGGGGTTCTCAAGATCAAAACAGATCGGAGCCTCAACCTGGAACACAACGCCAGTATGTTCGGCTCGCACATCTATCGGCATAACTAATGTCATACCATTAAATTTAATAGAAGCCGACACCAACCCTGCTTTTAGTGTCTGATAAATAACATCCACTTTAAACTCACAGCCGCCACCGTGATGCCAAATTTGCTCGGTGACAACTTGCTCTAGCTTGACGTTACGAACAAATTGCAAGTACGGTGCGTGCCAAACCCCGATACGCGAATCAGATTTAGCGACAATTGCTGAAGAGGCTGACTCATCCATGTCCTCTTCAAGCAACAAGCTCTCCTCTTCCTCTAAGAAAAGAATCTCAAAACGATTTCGACCAAGCTGCATATAAGGGCGAATGTCTTTACGGTATTCAGATTCGCTGCCATCACAGTCAAACACAGCAACGCCATTAAGCCGTACTTCTGCAAAGTAATCGACGCCTGCAACCACTAGCTCAACAAACGGGCATGCCAACATGGCATCATCCACTTCAATGTCGTGCATCAAGTGCCATTCTTGCTTTGCAATATCGTCTTCACTCAAGCTATCAGGGAGCTTTGAACTTAACGGAGCAGGAAAGGCAATGTCATCTTGTGGAATAGAAAGATCCGTCAGTGGCGAAATTTGCCAAAGACCATCGAGAGGTAGCCGCATGTCATTCCTTGAGCTAGATCAACTTTGAATGCATTATAAAGAATGAATGCATATAAAGACATTTATTTTTCTGAGGACAAAAAAATGCCAGCTCGAAGCTGGCATTCTTTAAAACTGGGAGAGATTACTCTTCGCCTTCATCATCTTCATCTGGGTAGATAGCATCTTCACCTTCGTAGTAAGTGCCCCACCCGTCATAGATAATGTCAAACTTCTCTGCAAGATTCACAAGCTTCTCAACTTGCTCATCAATCGCTTCTGCATTCAGAGTACACTGCATCGTCGCATCACAACAAAGTAGCTTATTGCCATCTTCGTCTTCTGTCTCTTCAGCTTCAAGAACTTCAAAGCCCATTTTGAAGGCTTCAACAACCGCTTTCTCAAGTACACCGAAATCTTCAGCAAATAGGTGATGCTCGATATCGTATAGAGCTTCAGGATCGCTACCATCTTCAATTAACGCTGTAATGATGTCGCGAGTCTCTTCCTTTTGAAATTCAATTAATTCCGCTACTGATAGATATTCATCTTCGTGAGACATGTGTCTGCTCCAGAGTGTTGACTATGAAAAGATCAAATTTGATTGCCACGAAATATGTCATGGATCGTCCAGAAAAGCCACCTAGATCAGGCTTATAAAGGTAAGTTTCTCGCCGGATAACAAAGGCAATACCAATAAAAAAGTGAAATCAAAATCACAGAAACAAATTTTCAACATATTATTAACCCATGCGTGTTTTAGCATTTCATTTTTATTGCGCTCTTTGCCGAAAGTGAATAAAAACTGCGTGCTTAGTCACACAAAATGCATACTCCTGACAACTTTAGAGTTGCATAAAATCTCGACCTGAAATCAAAAAATGAATAATAGTGAATAAAAAATCACTATTATCAGACAAAAGTCGACTCCAAACTCACAAGGTTTTGAGCATAGATCGTCAAAAAGGTTGTTGGGGAATTACATCTGTTATTTGGGTTAAAATATAAATAAATAGAATATATATGGGATTTAACACTAAATATTCTAGAAACACCTCGTATTAACACAAGCTTTAAAACTTGCATATTACGATCAAGCTTGTCATAAATAGACGCTGGATTAATAGTAAGGATGCAAAATGAGTAAGCTGTACGTTGGCTCCGAAGTCGGTCAATTAAGACGAGTTCTCCTAAATCGACCTGAAAGGGCACTCACCCACCTCACCCCTTCTAACTGTCATGAGTTACTCTTTGATGATGTACTTGCAGTAGAAGCCGCAGGTGAAGAACACGATGCCTTTGCGACAACACTTCGTAACCAAGACGTTGAAGTGTTATTACTGCATGACCTACTGGTTGAGACACTTGCTGTTGCTCCAGCTCGTGAATGGTTGCTTAATACTCAAATATCTGATTTTCGTTATGGTCCAACATTTGCGCGTGATTTGAGAGAATATCTTGCTCAAATGGACAATGAGCATTTGGCTACCATCCTACTTGGTGGTTTAGCTTACTCTGAGCTTCCTATCAAATCATCTTCAATGCTACCGAAGATGCATCGCCCACTCGATTTCGTTATCGAACCGCTCCCTAACCATCTATTTACACGAGATACCTCATGTTGGGTTTATGGAGGCGTCTCTCTTAACCCGATGATGATGCCTGCTCGTCAACGAGAAACAAATCACTTACGAGCAATATACCGCTGGCATCCTGTCTTCGCTGGCCAAGATTTTATTAAGTATTTCGGTGATGAGGATCTTCACTACGATAACGCAAATATTGAAGGCGGCGATGTCCTAGTTATTGGTAAAGGCGCCGTGCTTATCGGTATTTCAGAGCGAACTAAACCACAGGGTGTCGAAAACCTAGCAGCGAGTTTATTCAAATCGGGTCAAGCAAAAGAAGTCATTGCAATTGATTTACCAAAGCACCGCTCTTGCATGCACCTTGATACGGTTATGACTCATATGGATATCGACACGTTCTCAGTCTACCCAGAAATTGTTCGCAAAGACTTAGACACCTGGCGCTTAACGCCAAAAGAAAATGGCGAGATGCGTGTAGAAAAGGCTGACAACTACCTTTCTGCTATTGAAGGTGCATTAGGACTCGATCAACTGAAGATTATAACCACAGGTGGTGACAACTACGAAGCTGAACGTGAACAGTGGAATGACGCAAACAACGTACTTACCGTGAAACCAGGTACGGTTATCGGTTATGAGCGTAATGTTTACACCAATGAGAAATACGACAAAGCAGGAATCGAAGTACTGACGATTCCGGGCAACGAACTAGGTCGTGGTCGTGGTGGCGCACGCTGTATGAGCTGCCCTATTGAAAGAGACGGGATTTAACTCAAGTCGTTCAGTAAAGCGAACAGATAACTTATCTAGGCCAGTACCACTGTACAGGCCTTTTTTATCAAATTAATAAAATAAATATTCACAAATATAGCATTTTTATGTTTAACTAAGTTCTTCATTGATTCTATATACCCAAGGAGCGAGAGATGGCCTTTAATCTTCGCAATCGTAACTTTCTAAAACTTCTCGACTTTACTCCTAAAGAGATTCAGTTTTTACTCGACTTGTCTGCTGACCTTAAAAAAGCTAAGTATGCAGGTACAGAGCAAAAAAAGCTTAACGGTAAAAACATCGCTTTGATCTTTGAAAAAGCATCAACTCGAACTCGATGTGCCTTTGAGGTAGCTGCTTTTGATCAAGGAGCTCAAGTCTCTTATTTAGGCCCTTCTGGTTCTCAGATTGGTCAAAAAGAATCAATGAAAGATACGGCGCGTGTATTAGGTCGTATGTACGATGGTATTGAATATCGTGGTTTTGGCCAGAGTATTGTCGAAGATCTTGGCGCTTATGCGGGTGTGCCGGTTTGGAACGGTCTAACCGATGAGTTCCATCCAACTCAGATCTTGGCTGATTTCCTCACCATGATCGAACATGGTCGCGGTAAACGTCTGCATCAAATCAGTTTTGCTTACCTAGGAGATGCACGTAACAACATGGGTAATTCTCTGTTAGTAGGTGCAGCTAAAATGGGGATGGATATTCGCCTTATTGCACCTAAAGCGTTCTGGCCAGAAGAACAGCTCGTTGAAGAGTGCCACGCTATCGCGCAAAATACAGGTGCAAAAATCACGCTGACAGAAGACGTTGCCGAAGGCGTGAAAGATTGTGATTTCCTCTACACCGATGTTTGGGTTTCTATGGGTGAAGCGCCCGAAGCTTGGGACGAACGCGTGGCTGTAATGACACCTTACCAAGTGAATATGGATGTCATAAAGCTCACAGGTAACCCTCAAGTAAAGTTCATGCATTGCCTACCCGCTTTCCACAACAATGAAACCGTGATCGGCCAGCAAGTCGCAGACAAATATGGAATGAACGGCTTGGAAGTGACCGATGAAGTGTTTGAATCTGACTACTCTATTGTGTTTGATGAAGCAGAGAATCGCATGCACACCATCAAGGCCGTAATGGTGGCGACCTTAGGTCAATAACTAAGAATGAAAGTAAACAAAAGCTTGATGTAATCGCTTGCGCTCACAATTTGAAAGCGTATAATTCTCGGCAATTTGTCTGAGAGTAGTGAAAATGACGCCAAGCAATGTTGTGATAAAACATAATAATATTGTGAAAACACCAAATATTGCTCGTAAGCTAAGATGCTTACCAGGTCGTCTATTCTGCTTTTCAGCACTTTTTTAAAGCCTCCCATTATGGGGGGCTTTTTTATGGCCAATACATTATTGTGGGGAAGAAGATCATGGCGAATTCGCTTTATCAAAAGCACATCATCTCAATTCCAGAGCTTTCTCGTGAAGAGCTAGAATTAATTGTTCAAACAGCTGGTCAACTCAAAGCTGAACCGAACCCAGAACTCATCAAGAACAAAGTTGTGGCAAGCTGCTTCTTCGAACCTTCAACGCGAACTCGTCTCTCTTTTGAAACTGCGATTCAACGCATCGGTGGTGATGTGATTGGTTTCGACAGTGGTGGTAACACTTCCTTGGCGAAGAAAGGCGAAACGCTAGCGGACTCTGTACAGGTTATTTCTTCTTATGTTGATGCTTACGTAATGCGTCACCCTCAAGAAGGTGCTGCGCGTCTGGCCTCTGAGTTTTCTAACGGTGTACCTGTTATTAACGCAGGTGACGGTGCAAACCAACACCCAACTCAAACACTGTTAGATCTATTCTCTATCGCTGAGACACAGGGCCGCTTAGATAACCTCAATGTTGCATTTGTCGGTGACCTTAAGTACGGACGTACGGTTCACTCGCTGACTCAAGCACTAGCTAAATTCGACAACATCTGTTTTTACTTCGTTGCTCCAGAAGCACTAGCGATGCCTGACTACATTTGTGAAGAGCTTGATGAAGCGGGTATCAAATACCAACTACTGACAGACATGGAAGATGTCATTCCTGAACTTGATGTTCTTTACATGACTCGAGTTCAAAAAGAACGTTTTGATGAATCGGAATACGCGCACATCAAATCGGCGTACATCCTGACCGCTCCGATGTTGGAAAATGCACGTGATAACCTAAAGGTTCTTCACCCTCTTCCTCGTGTTGATGAAATTACTGTCGATGTCGATAAAACACCTTACGCTTACTACTTCCAGCAAGCAGAGAACGGTGTTTACGCACGTGAAGCATTACTAGCCCTTGTTCTTAACGAAACGCTGTAGAGGAGAGATATCATGTCTAAAGAGACTCAATTAAAAGTTGAAGCAATCAAGAACGGAACGGTTATCGACCATATCCCAGCAAACATCGGGGTCAAAGTGCTAAAACTGTTCGACATGCATAACTCTCATCAACGTGTGACGATTGGCCTAAATCTACCTTCATCTGCGCTCGGAGGCAAAGACCTACTCAAGATTGAGAATGTGTTTATCACTGAAGAACAAGCAAGCAAACTGGCACTATATGCACCTCACGCTACGGTTAACCAAATCGAAGATTACGAAGTAGTTAAGAAATTAGCATTAGAGCTTCCAGAGCAAATCAACGATGTGTTTGAGTGTCCAAACACCAACTGTATTACTCACAATGAACCAGTTGAAAGCAGCTTTAAGATCTTTGAAAAGAAAGAAGATATTCGATTGAAGTGTAAGTACTGCGAAAAAGTTTTCTCTCGCGAAATCGTGACAGAAAGATAACGCCATACGGCAATATTGACCGAACCTATAAACTATCAAATACCTCGCCTATGCGGGGTATTTTGCTCTTTACCTATCGAAAGTTTGTAGGCACACTGAAAATTGCTTTTTATCTAATAACTGATGGAATAAACCAATGACTAAAGTACTTCACACAGAATCAGCTCCAGCTGCAATCGGCCCATACGTACAAGGTGTTGACCTTGGCAACATGGTACTGACTTCTGGTCAAATCCCAGTAAACCCAGCAACTGGTGAAGTATCTGCAGATATCGCAGAACAAGCTCGCCAATCTCTAGATAACGTTCAAGCCGTAGTTGAAGCTTCAGGCCTGACTGTAAAAGACATCGTAAAACTAACGGTATTCGTTAAAGATCTAAACGACTTCGGTACAGTAAACGAAGTTTACGGTAAATTCTTTGATGAACACGGCGTTGCAAACTACCCAGCACGTTCATGTGTTGAAGTAGCGCGTCTACCAAAAGATGTAGGTATCGAGATCGAAGCGATTGCAGTTCGCAAATAGATTTTAATATCTAGAATAAACG
This sequence comes from Vibrio sp. PSi01, assembly GCF_054960695.1. Taxonomy (NCBI): domain Bacteria; kingdom Pseudomonadati; phylum Pseudomonadota; class Gammaproteobacteria; order Vibrionales; family Vibrionaceae; genus Vibrio; species Vibrio sp. PSi01. Next base: position 69,703 of record NZ_JBHNYN010000018.1, on the reverse strand, counting down.
GTTTCTAGTAAACAAGTTGGCATAAAGCTGAATGTTTATCAGAGACAAAAAAGGTTGCCCTATTGGCAACCTTTTTTATTATTCATCGTTTCGCTTAGCTTAAATTACTTCTTATTAAGCTCAACCACTTCTTTGTCTAACTCTTCAAGCTTAGCGGCCATTTGCTCTCGGGCTAGGTTAGCAAGTTGACGAACGTTCGACTTGTCGTAACCTTCAGTGCTGATAGGCGGCAACATTTCAACTATCACGTGACCATTGTTCCAACGGTTTAGCTTCACGCCACCTGTTGAGCTACACACGATAGGGATAATAGGCAAGCCAGCGCCAATTGCGGCATGGAAAGCACCCGTTTTGAATGGCAACAGACCACGACCACGAGAACGAGTCCCTTCAGGGAACATCCATACTGAAACATCGCTCTCTTTTAAGCTCGTCACTACTTGGTCGATCGTACCTACCGCTTTGCTGCGATTGGCACGGTCAATTAGGATATTACCCGTCAGCCAGTAAAGCTGACCAAATAGAGGCATCCACACTAAGCTTTTCTTACCAACCGTCACTACCTTAGGTGTCACTGCTGATGAGATAGTGAATAGATCCCAGCTGTTTTGGTGGTTCGCCACATAAACATGTTGGCCACGAGAGTAAGCATCTTCCGGGATACGAAGTTCTAACTTCATGCCGAATATTTTAGACATACGACCGAAGTAACGACCAAAGGTAAATACGTGTTTCGGGTTACGTGGGCTTAGTAAACAGTAACCACACCCAAATACAAACATAAGAATCGCAAATATCGCCACTGCGAAAATACGTAATATTGCTATCATTTTGTTCCTCTCAACCGTCAAGTTTTTCACCTATTCGCACAAAATTGGCATCAGATTCACTTGCGGTAAATACAACTATAAAAAAGCCGAAACCAAGGTTCCGACTTTTATGCTTTCATGTCACTAATTCAAGAACCCACTAACCGAAGTTAGTTCGAATCACTAAATCGTGTAATGTTTGCGCCTAGGGCTGAAAGCTTATCTTCAATCTTATCGTAGCCACGATCGATGTGATAAATACGATCAACGATAGTTTCGCCTTGAGCGATACAGCCAGCAATAACAAGGCTCGCAGATGCGCGCAGGTCCGTTGCCATTACTTGAGCACCGCTCAATTTTTCCGTTTCACCACAGATAGCCGTGTTACCTTCAATCTCAGCTTTCGCACCCATTCGCTGTAATTCAGGAATGTGCATAAAGCGGTTTTCAAAGATAGTCTCCGTGATAACACCACTGCCCTTCGCCATCATGTTAAGCAAAGTAAATTGTGCTTGCATATCAGTAGGGAAACCAGGGTGAGGTGCTGTTACGATTTTTACCGCTTTCAGCTCACGACCTGTCATATCAAGACTTATCCAGTCTTCGCCCGTTTCAACCTTCGCACCCGCTTCTTCAAGCTTCGCTAATGCAGCTTCAAGAAGATGAGCGTTAGTATTGCGACAAGTCACGGTACCGCCAGACACAGCAGCAGCAACTAGGAAAGTACCGGTTTCAATACGGTCAGCAACCACAGAGTGGTGACCACCACCAAGACGTTCAACGCCTTCGATCGTAATCGTGTCTGTACCTGCGCCAGAAATCTTAGCACCTAGCTTGTTTAGGAAATCAGCTGTATCAACAATCTCAGGCTCGCGGGCCGAGTTATCAAGTACTGTCGTTCCTTCTGCTAGCGTTGCTGCACACATGATAGTAATGGTGGCACCCACACTTACTTTATCCATCACGATGTGCGCGCCTTTCAAGCGGCCATCAACACTTGCTTTCACATAACCATCTTCCAGTTTAATGGTCGCACCTAATTGTTCTAGGCCATGGATATGTAAATCAACAGGTCGAGCACCAATAGCACAACCACCAGGAAGTGACACTTGTCCTTCACCAAAGCGAGCGACTAGCGGACCTAAAGCCCAAATAGAAGCACGCATTGTTTTCACTAAATCATATGGCGCACAGAACTCGTTGATTTCGCTGCCATCAACATGAACGCTACCATTACGCGATACTTTTGCGCCTAAACGCTTAAGCAATTCCATCGTCGTATCGATGTCACGTAGGTGAGGAACATTACTGACTTCTACTGGCTCTTCAGCAAGAATTGAAGCAAATAAAATAGGTAGCGCTGCATTTTTTGCGCCGGAGATCGTCACTTCACCGCTTAGCGGTTTATCCGATCCAATAACTCGAAACTTTTCCATCATAAACCTTAAAGTGACATCAGTTTCTTATCACGTTCCCACTCTTCAGGCGTAAAAGCCTTAATAGAAAGAGCATGGATATCATTGCGTTGAATGTATTCCATTAGTGGGCCGTAGATTAGTTGCTGCTTCTTAACTCGATTCATGCCGTCAAAACATGCATCAACCGCAACAACTTCGTAATGACTGCCTTCTCCCTTCACGAAAATTTCCTGAAGGTTCAGTGCTTCTGCTAATAATTCTTGTACTTTTGTGCTGTCCACAAATAGCTCCTGCCTAATTTTTTATGTGTTCTGCCATCATTGGCTGGATATTGCTCAATTGGAACAACGTTCGTAATTGTTCTGGCACGAAACTGAGCATTATATGACAGTTTTGATTTTTTGCATGCTCTAATAAGTGAATTAGCATCACCATTCCTGCTGAATCGACTCTATTTATATGGCTGAGGTTAATTTCAACACTCGATTCCGTCGTTTGCCACTTTTCTAATATACGCCAGATTGCAGGGACGGTATCTCGGTCAATGTCTCCGAGAAGTTGGAACTCTTTAGAACTTAGCTTTAGCCATTGAGAGTCGCTCATTATTTATTACTCTCAAAACGAATCGGCTGTGCGGACAGTTTCTCCAATTCATCAGCAACTTGTAAAATGCCTTCTTGACGAATTTTAGTATTCCACTCTGATTGCTTGCTCGATAATAGGCTAATACCTTCAGCAACCATATCAAATGCCTTCCACTCACCCGACTTCTTATCTTTACGTAGCTTAAACTCAAGTTTAATGTTTGGTCGAGGTGTATCAATAATATCAACCTTGATACTGGTGATGCGGCTTTCCGGCTTCACTTTTGGCTCTGGACCAAATTCAATTGTCTGATCTGTGTATTGAGTCAACACTTGAGCATAAGAAGAAACGAGGTATTTACGGAATGCATCAATAAATACGCGTACATCTTTTCTGTCCGCACCTTTTAAGTTAGGCCCTAACAACTTAAGTGCCGCATATTGAGCATTCACATAAGGCATCAATTCTTCTTCCACGATGACCTTTAGTAACTCAGGATCATTGTGAATGTTTTCTTGCTCGTTTTTTAAACGTTCAAAAGCGACTTCAGCTACTTGAGTCATCATCTGATAAGGCTGAGTGCGGTCAATCGATTCAGCAGCAAAGGCTTGAGTCGATATCAATAAAGCGACCGCAGTCATAACCAATCTTTTCAAAATGGCATTAGTCTTCAACATATTTTTGAACTGTGACATGAGACTACTCCTTAGCTTCGTTGTTATCAGAACCACCAACGCTATACAGCACTTGGCCAATCAAATCTTCTAGCACTAGTGCTGATTTAGTGTCTTCAATCGAATCACCATCAACCAGCATCTCTTCGTCATCAAAAATGAACCCTGGTACTAGGCTGATATATTGCTCACCGATCAAGCCTGACGTTAAGATTTGAGCACTAGAGGTATCAGGAAATTGTGAGTACTTCGCATCAATAGACAATTCGACTACAGGAAGGTAACTCTCGGTATCAAGCTCAATGCTTTTAACTCGACCAACAACAACGCCACCGACCTTCACTGGAGAACGAACCTTTAGACTACCAATATTGTCGAAAGTCGCTTTTAAGTTGTAAGTATGGTTTGAACCTAAGCCTTTTACGTCAGCGACTTGAAAGATCATGATTAAGATTGCGCAAATTCCGGCTATAACAAAGGTGCCGACCCATAATTCTAGTTTTCGAGTTTGTTGCATGATTAATTCCCAAACATCAATGCGGTAAGAATAAAATCTAGCCCTAGTACCGCTAGAGAAGAGTGCACGACTGTGCGCGTGGTTGCCTGACTAATACCTTCAGAAGTCGGTACTGCGTCATAACCGTTGAAAAGTGCGATCCAAGTTACGGTGATAGCGAAAACCATACATTTGATCATGCTATTACCAATATCTCGACCAAGCTCAACTGAAGACTGCATCGCAGACCAGAAACTGCCGTGATCAATGCCTTTCCAATCAACACCAACTAGCTGACCGCCCCAAATCCCGACCGCCATAAAGATCATAGCTAACAACGGCATTGAGATAAGCCCAGCCCAAAGTCGTGGTGCAATAATACGTTTAAGAGGATCAACAGCCATCATCTCAAGGCTGGAAATCTGCTCTGTTGCTTTCATTAAACCAATTTCAGCGGTTAATGCTGAACCTGCGCGGCCTGCAAACAATAACGCAGTCACAACTGGGCCCAACTCACGTAACAGTGAAAGTGCGACCATTTGACCAAGGTTACCTTCAGCGCCGTAGTCGATAAGTACGACATAGCCTTGAAGACTCAGCACCATACCGATGAATAAACCCGAAACTAAAATAATAGCCAATGACTGAACGCCAACGCTATAAAGTTGTTTTACTAATAAGGGGAAGTTTTTTAGTCGCGGGATGCCAAACAAAGCCCCAAATAACATTAGGCTTGCTCGACCAAATGACTCACAGATCGCAAGTGTGCGTCTACCGACACCTACAATAGTTTTAACAATCATATTAAAACAGATCCTCTTCTAAGCTCTTTGCAGGGAACCTAAATGGCACGGGACCATCCGCTTCACCTTGCAAAAATTGCTGCACTCGAGGATCGCTATTGTTGTACAACTCCTCAGGCGAGCCCGATGCAATAATCTTCCCATCAGCCATCAAATAAACCCAATCAGCGATACTAATCACCTCTGGGACGTCATGCGACACCACAATCGAGGTTAAGTCTAAAGCTTGGTTGAGGTTTCGGATGAGTTCAACCAAAACGCCCATGGTAATTGGATCCTGGCCAACAAAAGGTTCATCGTACATGATAAGTTCCGGATCCAACGCTATTGCTCGAGCTAACGCCGCACGCCTCGCCATACCACCAGACAGTTCACTTGGCATTAATTCTGCTGCGCCTCGCAAACCCACCGCTTCAAGTTTTAGTAATACGATGGTACGAATGAATTTTTCATTAAGTTCAGTGTGCTCTCGCAGTGGAAACGCCACATTATCAAAGACATTGAGATCCGTAAAAAGTGCACCCGATTGAAAAAGCATGCTCATTTTCTTACGTGCTTGATAGAGCTTTCGACGAGATAATGCAGGGATATTGTCCCCATCAAACCAAATTTCACCGCTATCTGGCGGTAATTGTCCACCGATCAAACGCAACAAGGTCGTTTTACCGATCCCTGAAGGGCCCATAATTGCGGTTATTTTTCCTTGAGGTACTTCTAAACTGATGTCATCAAAGATAACTCGTTCACCTCGAGAGAAACTTAGGTTTTTAACTTTTACAAGCTCAGTATTCAACATGATCTTGTTGTTTCCTTGCTCTAAAAAACGCCAATTGTGGCTGCAATAATAATGAGTCTACTTTAGAATTAAAAGCACTGTTCAATTAATTGTACAAAACAGAAAACAGTGACAGGGATTTGAAAGCATTAAGAAATTCATCATTCAGCGACATTTCTTTACTGCTAACGGGCAATTAATTTGTCGAGTGACTTCCCTTTTATCTAGCAACAAGTCAAAATTAGCGGTTAATTCTCCGTTTTTTATTAATTTTTAGGAATCATCATGCTTGAAGCGATTGCGTTTCTTATTATCGGCCTAGGTTTTTTGGTGTGGAGCGCAGATAAACTGGTCTTCGGCGCCGCCGCTCTTGCTCGCAACTTCGGTATATCACCATTAGTTATCGGTATGACGATTCTAGCAATGGGCTCTTCAGCCCCTGAAATGATGGTTTCAGCAACAGCAGCTCTTGACGGCAAAACAGATACAGCTGTAGGTAACGTATTAGGCTCAAACATCGCCAATATTGCGCTGATTTTAGGTATTACAGCGCTTATCAAGCCGTTATCGATTAGCTCTGGCGTGATTCGCCGTGAGCTACCATTAATGATTGGTGTCACTCTATTGGCAGGCGCACTGCTTTGGGATAACCATTTAGGCTTCTACGAAGGCGTGTTGTTGTTTGTTCTTTTCGCTGCTTTCTTATTTGCTATGTTACAAATCAGCCGTAGCGAGAAAAAGAACGGCGATGCTTTCCTTGATGAGCAAGAATCAGAGATCCCTGAGGGCGTAAGTAACCTTAAAGCCGCAATGTGGGTAGTGGTTGGTCTCATTATTCTACCTTTAGCCGCCAATATGTTGGTTGATAACGCGGTTGTTATCGCTAAGTTCTTTGGCATGAGCGACCTTGTGATTGGCCTAACCATTATTGCAGTTGGCACCAGTCTTCCAGAACTTGCCGCATCACTTGCCGGTGTAATGAAAGGCGAGGATGACATGGCTGTGGGTAATATCATCGGTTCAAACGTATTCAACATTCTTGCAGTGATGGGGATACCAGGCATCCTCAACCCTTCAATCTTAAGTGAATTTGCTATGGGTAGAGATTTCTGGGTAATGCTAGGTGTATCGCTACTGCTTGTTGTGATGGCACTAGGGAAATCTCGCAGTGTGAATCGTATTGAGGGCGGCGTGTTAATCATAACGTTTGTTGCATACCAAGCTTACCTACTAATGAACATGTCGGCTTAATTGTTGATTTAACTTCCCGTACTTGGAGTATTTGATGTCTCAGCCATTTGATTACCGCAGCGTTGCAAAACAAGTTTTAGAAACCGAAGTTGCAGGTCTCACTCAATTAGACCAATATTTTAATGATGATTTTTGCAAAGCTTGCGATCTTATCCTGAACAACAAAGGTAAAGTCGTTGTGATGGGCATGGGTAAATCAGGCCACATTGGCAACAAAATCGCAGCCACACTGGCAAGTACTGGTACATCGGCTTTCTTTGTACATCCAGGTGAAGCAGCACATGGTGATTTAGGCATGATCGAACCTGGCGATATTGTAATTGCGATATCTAACTCAGGTGAATCAGGAGAGATCCTCAGCCTGTTCCCTGTATTAAAGCGTCTGAACATCAAGATCATCAGCATGACAGGTAAGCCAGCATCAAACATGGCAACCTTGTCTGATATTCATTTACAAATATCAGTACCAGAAGAAGCGTGTCCACTTGGTCTTGCGCCAACAACCAGTACAACGGCTACCTTGGTGATGGGTGATGCATTAGCCGTCGCACTTTTACAAGCCAGAGGCTTTACTGCGCAAGATTTTGCTTTGTCCCACCCTGGCGGCGCTTTGGGTCGACAATTACTGTTGAAACTCGATGACATCATGCACACAGGTGATGCTCTGCCTGTTGTGGCTCCGGATGCTCTGATAAGAGATGCTCTATTAGAGATATCTCAGAAAGGCTTAGGCATGACGGCAATCGTTGGTAGCGATGGTCAAATGGCCGGTATTTTTACTGATGGTGATTTACGCCGTATCTTAGACAAACGTGTTGATATTCATAACACTCAGATTGGCGACGTAATGACGCTTAATCCTACGGTAGCAGAACCAAACATGCTTGCAGTTGAGGGGCTAAACTTAATGCAGGCTAAAAGTATTAATGGCCTGATGTTATGCCATGAAGGTACATTAGTTGGAGCTTTGAACATGCATGACTTACTGAAAGCAGGAGTAATGTAATGACGCAGACAGTTGAAACGTTATACGGCACGGTCGATTCAGACGTATTTGCCGTAGCAAAAGAGATCAAACTGCTAATTTGTGATGTCGATGGCGTATTCTCGGACGGTCGTATTTACATGGGCAACAACGGTGAAGAGCTGAAAACCTTTCATACTCGTGATGGCTACGGTATCAAATCACTGATGAATGCTGGTATTGAAATCGCAATCATAACTGGTCGTAAATCTCAAATTGTTGAAAACCGCATGACTGCTCTGGGTATTAAGCTTATTTACCAAGGCCAAGATGATAAAGTAAAAGCGTATTACGATATTTGCGATAAACTTTCTGTTGCGCCTGAAAATACAGGCTACATCGGAGACGATCTGATCGACTGGCCTGTCATGGAAAAAGTTGGCTTAAAGGTATGCGTGGCAGATGGTCACCCACTACTTGCGAAGCGAGCGAATTATGTGACCAGGATTAACGGCGGCCATGGTGCTGTACGTGAAGTATGTGACCTTATTCTGCAAGCAAGAAATGAACTCGACGTGCATAAAGGTTTAAGCATATGAGTTTTACTCGTATTATCTATTTAATACTCATATTTATTGCTTCTTGGTCGACCTATTATTTGTTCGACAAAGAGCAAGCTTCGACAATACAAGTGGCTCCAAATTTGGAGCTGCCCGCTTTTAGCGGCAAAAGTCTAAACAACATAAGCTATGACCAATCAGGTATCCGTAGCTATCAAGTTGAGTCGACGTATTTAGAACACTATTCAGTAGTTGGTGATACACATTTTCAAAATCCTGTTCTTTCGGTGTTCCGGGAAGGACATACGATTGAATGGCAAGTCACCGCTGATCGCGCGATTATGGATGAGAATCAAGTTGTCACGTTCTATGACAACGTTGTGGCAAAGAATCTATTGCCAGAAGCCAGTTTCGATACTATGACCACAGATAAAATGGTTGTTGAGCTGACTAGCCGAGATTTTTATTCAGAGACTCCGGTCCATATGATCGGTACATTTTTTGAAACTGAGGGTCAAGCAATGAAGGGTAACTTCGGTACCAACAATGCGACTCTCTTTAATTCTGTTCAAGGTAGATATGAAACTCTTACACCTTAGTTTATTCGCTTTGACCCTTGCGGCACCTAATGTCTATGCCCTATCTTCGGATAGTGAGCAGCCTGTCTACATTGACTCAGACAGCCAGCAATTGGATATGAAAAGTAACCAAGTGACCTTCCTTGGTGATGTAAACCTTAAGCAAGGTAGCATCAACATCAATGCCGATAAGGTCATTGTTACTCGAAATGCGGTCAACGGTGAGATAGAAGAAATTCAAGGCTACGGCAAGCCTGCGACTTTCTCTCAACTCACTGATGATGGAAAAACACTTTACGGTGAAGCTGATGATTTACATTATCAACTGATTGCCGATAAATTGATCATGACCAAGAATGCAATGCTCTCTCAAGATGGCAGTATCATCCGTGGCTCTAAGATTACTTATCAAATCGCTTCTCAAAAACTGGTTGCCGATAGTGATAGTAGCGAACGTGTATCAACGGTCTTACAACCTGCGGAAGTGAATAAGTAGCCATGGCTGTTCTTAAAGCAAAAAACCTAGCAAAAACGTACAGCAAGCGTAAAGTTGTAACCGACGTAAGCCTGCAGGTAGAGTCTGGTCAAATCGTTGGACTACTTGGGCCTAACGGGGCAGGCAAAACGACCTCTTTCTATATGATTGTAGGTCTGGTCGCTCGTGATGAAGGCACGATTAGCATTGATGACCGAGACATCAGTATTTTGCCAATGCACAGTCGCTCGCGTCTTGGTATCGGTTACCTACCTCAAGAAGCTTCTATTTTCAGAAAGCTTTCCGTTGAGAACAACATCATGGCCGTTTTACAAACGCGTGACGAGATGACCAACGAGCAGCGTCAAGATAAGTTAGAAGACCTTCTAGAAGAGTTCCACATCCAACATATCCGCACCAGTAATGGTATGGCTCTGTCAGGTGGTGAGCGTCGTCGTGTTGAGATTGCTCGAGCTCTAGCGGCAAACCCTCAGTTCATTCTATTGGATGAACCCTTTGCTGGTGTTGACCCAATCTCGGTTATTGATATCAAAAAAATCATTGTTCACCTACGCGATCGCGGCTTAGGTGTTCTAATTACCGACCACAACGTCCGTGAAACATTAGACGTGTGTGAAAAAGCTTACATCGTAAGCCAAGGGCACCTGATTGCTGAAGGTACTCCTGAAGATGTTCTCAATAACGAGCAAGTTAAACAAGTTTATCTAGGCGAACAATTCCGTCTATGATTAGATAGAGAGTATCGAGAATTCTAAGAATAATAACTAGGTAAGTCACACTGAATGAAACCCTCATTACAACTTAAGCTAGGCCAACAGTTAGCAATGACTCCTCAATTGCAGCAAGCGATTCGTTTGTTGCAGTTGTCTACATTAGATTTGCAGCAAGAGATTCAAGAAGCACTTGAATCTAACCCACTACTCGATGTCGAAGAAGGCAATGAAGAAACGCCTGCATCGGAAGAAAAACCTAGCAGTGACGAGAAAGAAACAGTTGAAGCCACAGAGCAAGACTTACCTGATAGCTCAGACTTAATCGAAAAATCAGAGATTGGTAATGAACTAGAAATCGACACAACTTGGGAGGATGTCTACAGTGCAAACACCGGAAACACTGGTATTGCGATTGATGATGACATGCCAGTTTACCAAGGTGAGACGACTGAAAGCCTACATGATTACTTACTTTGGCAGCTCGACCTAACACCATTCACTGAAACAGATAGAAGCATCGCTTTTGCTTTAATAGATGCCATTGATGACTATGGCTACCTCACCGTATCTTGTGAAGATATTCTTGAAAACTTCGATAGAGAAGAAGTAGAGCTTGATGAGATTGAAGCCGTTCGCAAACGTATTCAGCAGTTTGACCCTTTAGGTGTCGGTTCAATCAACCTGCAAGATTGCTTGTTACTACAACTGGCTACCTTCCCGCAAGATACCCCTTGGCTTAATGAAGCTAAGTTAGTACTTACTAGCCATATCGACCAACTAGGTAACCGTGATTACAAACTGGTTATCAAAGAAACTAAGTTGAAAGAAGCAGAACTGCGTGAGGTTTTGCAACTGATTCAACAACTGGATCCACGACCTGGCAGTAAGATTACACCAGATGAAACCGAATATGTTGTTCCTGATGTTTCAGTATTCAAAGATCTTGGTAAGTGGTTAGTCACCATAAATCCAGACAGCGTGCCTAAACTGAAAGTGAATCAACAATACGCCGACCTTGGAAGCAAAGGTAGCAGCGCCGACAACCAGTACATTCGCTCAAATTTGCAAGAAGCAAAATGGCTAATTAAGAGCTTAGAAAGTCGAAATGAGACGCTACTCAAAGTTGCACGATGTATTGTTGAACATCAACGTGATTTCTTCGAACATGGCGAAGAAGCGATGAAACCTATGGTTCTCAACGATGTTGCGTTAGCCGTTGATATGCATGAATCCACAATCTCTCGTGTGACGACTCAAAAATTCATGCACACACCACGTGGCATCTTCGAACTCAAATATTTTTTCTCGAGCCACGTCAGTACAGACAATGGCGGAGAGTGTTCATCGACAGCAATTCGTGCGCTCATTAAGAAGCTTGTCGCGGCGGAAAATACCGCGAAACCTCTAAGTGATAGTAAGATTGCTGCTTTACTGGCTGACCAAGGAATTCAGGTAGCTAGACGTACCATAGCAAAATACCGTGAGTCTCTGGGCATCGCCCCATCGAGTCAGCGTAAACGCCTGCTGTAGGCTAATTTAGTTAGCTATAGATTTAGTTATAGTCAGGCAACCAACTGAAAAGGAAAGTCTATGCAAATCAATATTCAAGGCCATCACGTTGATCTTACCGATTCAATGCAAGACTATGTTCACACCAAATTCGAAAAACTTGAACGCTTTTTTGATCACATCAATAGCATTCAGGTTGTTTTAAAAGTTGAGAAAATCAATCAAATTGCAGAAGCGACCCTTCATGTAAACCAAGGAGAGATTCATGCAACAGCAACAGATGAAAGTATGTATGCTGCGATTGATTCATTGGTTGATAAACTCGTCCGTCAACTCAACAAGCACAAAGAAAAGCTAAGTAGTCACTAACATGCAATTAAGCGAAGTACTTTCATTGGACTGCACCAAAAGTGCAGTCCAATGCACAAGCAAGAAAAGAGCCCTTGAGCTCATCAGTCAGATCGCAGCAGAAAGCTGTGGTCAAGATTCAACAGAACTGTTTGAGTGCATGTTGAGCCGCGAGAAAATGGGCAGTACAGGTATTGGTAATGGCATTGCTATTCCCCATGCTCGTATGAACGTCAGTGACAAAGCAATTGCTGTATTACTGCAATGCCAAGATCCCATCGAATTTGATGCGATTGATAACCGTCCTGTCGATCTACTATTTGCTCTGCTTGTTCCAAGTGAACAATGTAAGGAGCATCTAAAAACCCTTTCTTGCATGGCAGAACGACTTAACGACAAGCAGACTCTTAAACAGTTGCGTAATGCTCAAAGCGATCAAGAGCTTTACGACATCATGATTCAAGTGCCAACTTGCGAGCAATAACATGCGGTTAATCGTTGTTAGTGGCCAATCAGGAGCAGGTAAAAGTGTCGCGCTACGAGTCCTTGAAGACTTGGGGTATTACTGTGTCGATAACCTTCCAGTAAATCTGCTCAACGACTTCGTCGAGTCAGTTCGTGAAATCAATCAAAACGTCGCCGTTAGCATTGATATTCGTAACTTACCGAAAGAGCCTCAATTAGTCACAGATACGCTTGAGCAGCTTGAGTCTGCAACCGACATCGATGTGAACGTGTTGTTCTTAGATGCGAGCAAGCAAACGCTACTCAAACGCTACAGTGAAACTCGCCGAATCCATCCTTTGTCGATTGGCCAAGAAAAGCTCTCTCTTGAACAAGCTATCGATTTAGAGAAGACACTCCTAACACCGCTTGCTGAACAAGCCTGCATTGTAATTGATAGCAGCGACTGCAACCTCTACGAATTGAGTGAAAAGGTTCGCTTTAAAGTTGAAGGTAAAGAGAAGCAAGAGCTGATCATTGTTTTTCAGTCTTTCGGCTTTAAATATGGTCTACCAAGCGATGCTGACTATGTGTTTGACGTACGCTTCTTGCCGAACCCTCATTGGGAACCCGCTCTACGACCATTAACAGGTCTTGATGCCCCTATTCACTCTTTTCTAGAAAAGCACCCGGAAGTTCTAGAGCTCAAGCAACAAATCCAAGGCTTTATCGAGCAGTGGTTACCAATGCTAGAAAAGAATAATCGCAGTTACCTAACGGTCGCGATTGGCTGTACTGGCGGCAAACACCGCTCGGTTTATCTGACTCAGAAAATTGGTGAGTATTTCGATCAACTTGGCCATCAAGTTCAGATCAGACACGCCTCCCTAGAGAAGCACCAACAGGGCTAACCATGGAATTAACTCGAACTGTACTGATCCAAAATCGCTTGGGTCTTCACGCTAGAGCAGCCGTCAAGTTGGTTGAGCTAGCGCAAAGCTTTGATGCGACCATTACTATCCATAGCGAAGAAGATAAGATCGCGACTGCAGATAGCGTGATGGGGCTACTTATGCTGGAATCAGCGCAAGGGCAACACATTACCATTCAAGCGGCAGGCTCTGATTCTCAGCAAGCTCTTGATGCTGTCTGTCAGCTAATTGAAGCAAAGTTTGATGAGGGTGAGTAACGAAATACGTCACTCACGCCGCCAAAAACTCAAACAACGAACCAACCAATATTAAATCTTAGTTCTACCTAAGTTAATGATTTAAATAAGCCCCAGAATTAAGTTACTATTCCAAGCATTGTTAAAATAATGAGATAGGAGGAAAATATGGCAGAGCAATTAGAATTCGACCAAGCTCACCAAACCCTCCAAGAAGTCAGCGAAGCCCTAGAAAACGGCCGATTTGTTCATGTACGCCGACAGCTTCAGGACATGGAACCTGAAGATATTGCACACCTTTTAGAAGCCTCCCCTCGCAAAAGTCGTGATGTACTCTGGCAACTCACCGATCCTGAAGACTACGGTGAAATTCTTGATGAGCTAAACGAAGACGTCAAAGATGCTCTTGTGTCGAAAATGGCACCAGAAACCTTGGCAGAAGCAACCGAAGGCATGGAAACCGATGACGTCGCGTACGTACTTCGAAGCCTACCCGACGATGTTTCTCGCGAAGTACTTTCTCAAATGGACTCCGTTGATCGTGCTTTAGTTGAAACCGCACTATCGTACCCCGAAGATTCAGCGGGTGCGTTAATGAACACTGACGTAATCACAATCCGTGGTGATGTCGATGTTGAAGTTGTCTTGCGTTACTTACGTATGCGTGGTGAATTACCTGACGCAACTGATGCTCTCTATGTTATCGACGACGATGAACGTCTCATTGGTAACCTTTCACTCAGTACATTGATCACAACACAACCCGATGTGGCGGTTTCGGAAGTAATGGAAGATGCCGACGAAGCTATCGCTGTGGAAACCAGTGCTTCTGATATCGCCAGCCTCTTCGAACGTCGTAACTGGGTTTCAGCTCCTGTTGTCGATGTAAATCAACACCTTGTTGGCCGTATTACGATCGATGACGTGGTTGATGTCATTCGTGAAGATGCTGAACACTCTATGATGAGTATGGCGGGTATGGACGATGACGAAGACACCTTCGCTCCGGTCGTCAAATCCGCTCGTCGTCGTAGTGTGTGGTTAGGCGCAAATGTTTTGGCGGCACTCGCAGCAGCGTCTGTGTCTAATATGTTTGAGGCGACACTGAATGAGATGGCAGCCATCGCTGTTTTGATGACCATCGTACCGTCCATGGGTGGTGTTGCTGGTAACCAAACCGTTGCTCTGGTCATTCGAGGTTTAGCACTTGGTCACATTGGTGACAGTAACAAACGTGAATTACTACTCAAAGAAGCCTCTATAGGCTTCCTTAACGGCATTCTATGGGCCGTTATCATTGGCGGTATAGTGGTTGCTTGGAAAGGCAATTGGATCTTGGGAGGCATTATCTCTGCAGCGATGATGACAAACTTGATTGTCGCGGGTATTGCAGGCGTAACCATTCCAGTGATGCTGAAGAAGATGAATATCGACCCTGCCCTTGCTGGTGGTATGGCACTCACAACGGTAACCGATGTAATTGGCCTATCGGTGTTCTTAGGCTTAGCCACCATACTTATCTAGCTTGATTACCGACTCGGTAAATACAAAAAGGGAGCCATTGGCTCCCTTTTTTAATACATCAGATTTAAGCTTCAGGTTTAAATCTTATGTTTAAAGCTAAGCAAATTAAGCAAATCACTCGCCTGCGACTTTCATCGACTCAAGCAAGATAGAACCGGTTTGAATTTGCGAACGTGTTTCTACGTCGTTACCAACCGCAACAATCTGAGTGAACATGTCTTTTAGATTGCCCGCGATCGTCACTTCAGATACTGGGTACTGGATTTCTCCATTCTCAACCCAGAAACCCGCAGCGCCACGAGAGTAATCGCCAGTAACGGTATTCACACCTTGACCCATCACTTCAGTCACAAGGAAACCTGTGCCTAATTCTTTTAGCATTTGCTCAAAGCTTTGACCTGTCGATTTAACGAACCAGTTATGGATGCCACCGGCATGGCCTGTTGGCGTCATATCCATTTTACGAGCAGCGTAACTCGTCAGTAGGTAAGTGGCTAAAACACCATCGGTGATGATTTCACGGTCTTGAGTGTAAACACCTTCACTATCAAATGGACTCGAAGCCAAACCACGTAAAAGATGTGGGCGCTCTGAGATATTGAACCAATCTGGTAGAATTTTCTGACCGAGGTGATCCAACAAGAAAGATGATTTACGGTAAAGGTTGCCACCACTGATTGCCATCACAAGATGACCAATTAAGCCAGTTGCGACATCGTTAGCGAACATAATCGGGTATTGGCCTGTTGGTAGTTTTTTAGCATCCAAACGACTGATCGTTTTTTCTGCAGCTTCTTGACCTACACGCTCAGGCGTCCAGAGCTCGTCACGGTGACGTGCAACTGTGTAGCTGTAGTCTCGTTCCATTTCACCGTTAGTGCCTTGCCCAATCACACAGCAGCTCGTACTGTGGCGACTGGAAGCGTAGCTCGCAAGCAAGCCATGACTGTTACCATAAACTTTAACGCCATAGTGACTGTCGTAGCTTGCACCATCACTTTGCTTGATCTTGTCGCTATAAGCTAATGCTTGCTTCTCAGCAGCTATCGCAATCTCCGCGGCATAGTCTGGGTTTGGTTCATCAGGGTGAAAAAGATCCAAATCTGGAATTTCTTTCACCATGTATTCTTTTGTGGCAGGGCCAGCAAATGGGTCTTCCGAAGTGTATTGAGCAATGTCTAGTGCCGCTGCGACAGTTTGAGCAATAGCCTTCTCACTTAGATCAGATGTGGATGCGCTGCCTTTCTTCTGGCCACGGTAAACAGTAATACCTAGTGCACCATCACTATTAAATTCAACGTTTTCCACTTCACACATACGTGTTGAAACACTTAAACCCGTTGACTTAGTAATAGCGACCTCAGCTGCGTCTGCACTCACTGATGCCATATCCAACGCTTTAGCTACTGCGGCTTCTAGCTCAACTCTTTGCTGGGCGACTTGCTGTTTTACATCCATATCTATTCTAATTTTGTAGGTCAATATTAGGTAGGATAACAAGAATTTCGCTTTCTCCCCAAGATTCTTGCTAAAATAGGCAATATATTCGTTTGAGATAGTGACATAGGCAGAAAAGATGGCTCGCAAAAACCAAAAAGCCCCATGGGAACCAGAAGAAGAAATCATCTGGGTAAGTAAGACAGAAATGAAAACGGACATGGATGCCCTGCAAAAGCTGGGAGAAGAGCTTGTTGGTTTAAAGCCTTCTGTATTAGACAAGTTTCCTCTGTCCGAAGATTTGGCACAAGCGATTAAAGATGCACAACGCTTTAAAAATGAAGCGAAGCGCCGTCAACTTCAGTACATTGGTAAAGTAATGCGTAGTGTCGATCCTGAGCCAATTCAAGCGGCTTTGGATAAAGTACGTAACAAGCACTCACAAGCAACCGCTGAGCTACATAAGCTTGAGCAACTGCGTGACCGTGTTGTAGCTGAAGGCGATACTGCCATTTCAGACGTTATGGAGATGTACCCTGAAGCAGACCGTCAACGTCTTCGTCAGCTCGCTCGCCAAGCTAACAAAGAAAAATCAGCGAACAAGCCAGCCAAAGCTTCTCGTGAAATCTTCCAAATCTTAAAAGAGCTAAAGCTAGGCGACTAATCTTCGTCTCGCTTTACTTGTAAAGATAATCAAAGACCTAGCACATGCTAGGTCTTTTTGTTTTCGACGCTCTCAATATCAAGAAGTATTCAATATCAAGGCTGAATGAGTCTTCACTCACCTGCTCGAACAAAGGAACTCAATTCGACTTGTGGGTGATCGACAGTTAGCGCATCTATCGAGTCTTCGACTAAAACCTTACCCAATGCCACAAACACAAACTTGTTCGCGATACTGCGCGCATCACCTAAATGGTGTGTCACCATCAAAACAGTAATGTTTCGCTCTGCCGCTAATCGCTTCACTAAGCTCAGCATCTCTTCACGAAGCAAAGGATCAAGCGCAGAAAATGGCTCATCAAGCAGCCAAATATTATGCGGCTGTACAAAACAGCGAGCTAGCGCAACACGCTGACGCTGACCACCCGATAAATGCTCTGGCAGCCGATCTAAATACTCAGCAACCCCTACTTGTGTAGCAGCTTGTTCGACTTCTAGCTTTTGGGTTACCGTAAGCTTTAATCCTGGGTGCAAACCCAGGCCAATATTTTCACGCACCGTGAGGTGCGCAAATAGGTTGTGTTCTTGGAACAACATCGCCAATGGGCGCTGATGTGCTTCTTTGCCAATCAGCGATTGGCCTGCCACCGAGATCTCGCCCGATGTTGGCTCAATAAAGCCAGCAACCAATGCGAGTAGCGTTGATTTCCCCGCACCACTTGGCCCCATAAGAGCAACAATATCGCCCTGCTCTGCTTGGAAATCAAAACTAAACAACTCTTGGTGATAATGGTAATCCACATTTTTCATCACTAACATCATCGGTTCCTTAACTCTTTAGCTTTGAGCTTCGAGTAAACAAAAATTCAATCAAACTAAAGCTGCCCACACTCAGTAACAATAAACTCACTGACACCACTGCCGCCGCTTCCATTTGATAGCTGCCTAACAATTGAAATAGATACAAAGGCAAAGTTCTAAAGTCTTGGCTACCAAACAAGGCTATCGCACTTAAGTCGCCCATCGCCAGCATAAAGCTGATTGAGAATGCTTGCGCCATCGGTTTGCGCAATGCGCGCCACTCCACGAGCCTAAAGCGAGTGAACCCTGTCATTCCTAAGCTTGCACACACATACTGATACTGCTGAGAAAGATGCAGCATAGGTTGGGCCAAGGTTTTAATCACGTAAGGCAGCGCCATCAAGCTGTTTACAGCAATCACAATAAAGAAAGCCAAACTGAACACATCGGTAAATGAGCGCAGTAATAAGAAGAGGCCCGTACTGATCACTAAGCCAGGCGTCACCAAAATAATAGTGCCAATCAGCTCAATCTTATCCGCTCTATAGTTCTTGTTTTGCAAACGCCATGCGCGACTAGTTAGAAGGATTGCGATACCAATACCAACGGCGATAATGCTTGCGAGGGAAGCAACACGAACCGAGGCCATTAGCGCAGCCCAAAACGGCTCACTGCTCAGTACAGTGAGTGCCTGGGAGTTAATACCACCTAGAACAACCATGGCTAATGGCGGTAATACCAGTATTGAGACTATGATGATCCAAAAGCTATCCCAAGCTTTTGACCACCAGCTGTCCTTAACCAAATATTTATCTTCCGACAGCTGACTAGCCGTCACAGAGATGGGCTTAGACAAACGCTGAATACTCACCGCTAATACGCCACACAACAGCATTTGCCATATCGCGAGTAACGCGCCAGCCTGCAGGTCAAAGTCGAATTTAATTGCTTGGTAGATGGCTAGCTCAATGGTGGTTGATTTCGGACCACCACCCAACGCCATCACGGTAGCAAAGCTGGTGAAGCACAACATGAAGACCAAACCGCACACATGCGGCAGCTGCTGTCTTAACCTCGGCCATTCAACCCATTTAAATTTATTCCAATGGCTCATGCCTAAATGAGCACACAGCTTGTGCTGCTCGGCAGGCACGGTATCCAAAGCTTGCAGAAGTAAACGGCTGGCGTAAGGCAGGTTGAAAAAAACATGCGCTAGCAAAATACCATTCAAGCCATAAATCGAGAATGGTAGCTCTATGTCGAAGTTCGCTAAGAACTTAGCTAACCAACCACTGTTGCCGTAAATCGCCAGCAAGCCAAATACGCCGACCAACACAGGTAGAACCAAGGTTGACGCGAACAACCTTAATAACAAGGCTCTTCCAAAGAACTGTCTGCGACACAGAGCATGCGCAATAGGTATAGCAAAGCCAACACTCAGCACAGTTGAGAGTGTCGCCTGATAAAAACTGAATTTCGTTACATGCCAATAGTAAGGATCAGACCATACTAGGCTGATATCAAGAGAAGGGGCATTGCTAAGCAATGCCCCAACTGCTGAAACCACGAAGGCGGTAATGAGTATCGCAACCCAGATCCCGACCTTAGGTGTTTTCTTTATCATAAATTAATTATTTACCGTAAATGGCTCATTCCAAACATCACGAATGAGCCTTTAAGTACAGGGCGCTCATCTTTTTAATAGTAAGTTAAAAAGTAAGTGCACTCTGCCATTCACGAATCCATGGCTTACGCTTAGATGCTATTTCTTCAGGCGTGAAACCTAGCGCTTTTTGAGGAACCGTAAGTTGCTCGAACCCTTTTGGAAGCTCAATATCTGTCACTGGGTACATCCAGTTACCCGTTGGCATCGCTGATTGGAACTCGTCACTCAGGATAAATACCATAAATTCATCAGCCAGCTTTTCGTTCTTGCTGCCTTTGACCTTAGCTGCCACTTCGACTTGAGTATAATGACCTTCTTCAAAGCTTGCTGCTGCGTACTTAGAATCACCTTCTGCAATGATGTGGTAAGCCGGAGAAGTCGTGTAAGACAGGACTAAGTCCGACTCGCCTTTTAGGAACATAGAGTAAGCCTCAGACCAACCTTTAGTCACAGTAACCGTTTTCTGAGCGAGCTTCTTCCACGCGTCTGTCGCTTCATCACCGTAAACAGACTTCATCCATAGCATCATGCCTTGACCTGGTGTTGATGTACGTGGATCCTGGTAGATAACCTTAAGATCATCACGCTGCTCAACCAGTTCTTTAAGGCTCTTAGGTGGATTTACCAACTTCTCTTTGTTGTAAATAAAAGCAAAGTAGCCAAAGTCATATGGAACAAAAGTGCTGTCACTCCAACCATTAGGAAGCGTTACTGATGACGTATCAACACTGTGCTCAGCCAATAAGCCCGTCGCTTTCGCTTCAGCCATTAGATTGTTATCTAGGCCTAACACGATATCAGCTTTGCTGTTACCACCTTCAAGACGCAAGCGATTTAAAATAGACACGCCATCTTCTAGCGCGACAAAATTCACATCACAACCACACTTTTCTTCGAATGCTTTTTCAACGGCAGGACGAGGGCCCCAATCCGCAGCAAAAGAATCATAGGTATATACAGTTAGAGTATTGTCTGCAGCAACGGCAGAGAAAGAGATAGCTGTAGTAACAGCAAGAGTTGTAAATGTTAATTTCACTGGACGCTCTCCATGGTCTGAGCGGCACAGGTTTGAGGGAGGAGAACGGTAGAAGTTGTTCCTAACTCAATTCCTACGCCAGCATTATCTGGTTCAGGTTTACGGGTCCCAAGCACTTGCTTGATCTCAGCTCGCATTCATTATTTGAATGGTTTGCTCCCCGATGAGTGTTCAGAATTGTAATTCGAATTTTAACAATAAGCTATCAAGTTTGGATCAATTACGTTGATCGTACCCCCAACGTGGCACTAAACCTTGCTCGATACCAAGATGATCGAGAATACGCGCCACCATAAAATCGACCAGATCTTCGATCGACTTAGGTTGGTGATAAAAACCCGGAGCCGCGGGCATGATCGTTACGCCCATGGTCGAGAGTTTGTGCATGTTCTCTAAGTGCAACGTAGAAAATGGCGTCTCACGAACCACTAACAACAGCTGGCCTCGCTCTTTCATAACCACGTCCGCTGCTCGCTCGATCAGGTTGTCCGATAAGCCGTGAGCAATGGATGCCAAGCTTCCAGCAGAACATGGACACACCACCATCTGCTTCGGTGCTGCTGAACCAGAGGCAACCGGTGAGAACCAATCATCTTTGCCACACACCACCAGCTTTTCTGGGTCGCAACCTAAATGCTTAACTAAAGCTTGTTTCGCAGCATCTGGCCCAGCAGGTAACTTAAGTTCATGCTCGGTCGCCAACACCACTCGAGCTGCCGACGATATCAGCAAATAAACCTGATAATCTGCCGCCAGTAGGCATTCAAGTAAACGCAGTCCGTAAGGCGCACCAGATGCGCCAGTGAAAGCGAGGGTTATCGCTTTATCGTGTTTTGTCATGTTCTCAATTACTTCAAATTATAAGGTCGTGGATGTCGTTAGCCTTTGAGTGCCAATCCATCCAACAGTTTTTGGTGAATGCCACCAAAGCCACCATTACTCATTACCAAGATTTGGTCGCCCGCTTGTGCCTCTGAGACAATTTTAGCAACGAATGCATCCATATCATCACTCACATACGCAGGTTGGTGACAAGCGTCTGCGACATCTTGAACCGACCAATCAATATTATCCGGTTGGAATAAGTAGGTAGAATCCGCCTGTTTCAACGAATCAGCCAAAGTTTCTTTGTGCACACCACGTTTCATTGTGGCAGAACGAGGCTCTAAAACGGCAATGATTTTTTTCGTGTCGACCTTATTACGTAATCCGCCCAGAGTAAGTTCAATCGCCGTTGGGTGATGTGCAAAATCATCATAAACAGAAACACCTGCCACCTCGCCTTTAAACTCCAAACGACGCTTAGTATTAATAAAAGTAGCTAACGATTCACAAGCTAGGTCTGGTGTCACGCCCACGTGTCGTGCAGCAGCTATCGCCATCAAAGCATTATTTACGTTGTGGTCGCCCACTAAATCCCAGTTTACCGTTCCAACACATTCATTTTGGAGGTAAACCTCAAATTGAGAGCCATCTTTAACCAGCTTCTTAGCATCCCAGTCGCCTTGCTCACCACTCGATTCTCTTTCACTCCAGCAACCGCGAGCTAGAACATCTTGAATAGCGGTGTCTTGCTTAGGTGAAAAAATACGACCGTTACTTGGTACAGTGCGCACCAAATGATGGAACTGTCGCTTAATCGCTTCAAGATCATCGAAGATGTCAGCATGATCGAACTCTAGATTATTCACTACCAAAGTTCTTGGGTGGTAATGAACAAACTTAGATCGCTTATCGAAAAAAGCACTGTCGTATTCGTCGGCCTCCACCACGAAGAACATACTTTCACCAAGGCGAGCCGATATACCAAAATTACCCAATACGCCACCCACTAAGAAGCCTGGCGCATAACCACAATCTTCTAAGATCCAAGCCAACATACTTGATGTTGTAGTTTTGCCATGCGTACCCGACACCGCCAGAACCCAACGGTCATGCAGTAGGAACTCTTGCAACCATTGCGGGCCAGATGTGTATCTAAGATTATTATCCAATACATACTCAACGCACGGATTACCACGGCTCATCGCATTGCCGATAACCACTAGGTCCGGCCTTGGCTCTAATTGGCTCGGGTCGAACCCTTCAATAATTTCAATCCCTTGAGATTCCAACAGCGTGCTCATTGGAGGATAAACATTCGCGTCACTACCCGTAACCTTGTGACCTAATTGACGAGCCAATACCGCAGCACCACCCATGAAGGTGCCACAAATTCCTAAGATATGAATATGCATATATTGCTTCCAAACGCTTGGCTAAATGAACCATGTTTAAATCAAACTATCAGCCTTCATTATCATGAATTGACGATTAAAAGCGAGTGGCAATGCAAAACAAATTTAGTCGACATAGTAAGTGAGATCTGTGTCGCTTAGTTCATTACCATTAAAAAGATCTAAGCCGTAGAATTTAGGTAAGCGTCTAGATGAATAAAGCCCACACAAGAGGCAGAATCTACAGTGCTCAAATCCCCCCTAATATTGAGAGAAGTTTAAGGAAATAACATGTCTGAGATGCGCACCCTTGGTGAGTTCATTGTTGCAAAACAAAATGACTTTCCCCATGCAAGTGGTGATCTATCATCCCTTTTGTCATCAATTCGTCTTGCTGCAAAAATTGTTAACCGTGAAATCAACAAAGCAGGTCTTGTCGACATTACTGGCGCTGTTGGTACAGACAACGTTCAAGGTGAAGAGCAGCAGAAGCTAGACCTTTACGCTAACGACAAATTTAAAGCAGCTCTAGAAGCTCGCGATCAAGTTTGTGGTGTAGCAAGTGAAGAAGAAGACGAAGCAGTTGCCTTCAATAAAGAGCTAAACAAAAATGCAAAATACGTTGTTTTGATGGATCCACTTGATGGCTCTTCAAACATCGATGTGAATGTATCTGTTGGTACAATTTTCTCTATCTACCGTCGAGTATCACCGATTGGCACTCCGCCAACAGAAGAAGATTTCCTACAACCTGGACACAAGCAAGTAGCCGCAGGTTACGTGATTTACGGTTCTTCAACCATGCTTGTTTACACGACAGGCGCTGGTGTAAATGGCTTCACCTACGACCCATCATTGGGTACTTTCTGTCTGTCTCATGAAAACATGATGGTCCCTGATGAAGGTAAGATTTACTCAATCAACGAAGGTAACTACTTCCGTTTCCCTACGGGTGTTAAAAAGTACATTAAGTACTGCCAAGAAGATGAGCCGAGTGACAACCGTCCTTACACCTCTCGTTACATTGGTTCTCTAGTATCGGATTTCCACCGTAACCTACTGAAAGGTGGCATCTACTTGTATCCAAGTACACAAAGTCACCCTCAAGGAAAACTACGTCTGTTGTACGAGTGCAACCCAATTGCTTTCCTTATGGAGCAAGCTGGTGGCATCGCATCAGATGGTGTTCAACGCATCATGGATATCAAACCAACTGAGTTACATCAACGTGTGCCTTTCTTCGTTGGCTCAACAAGTATGGTACGTAAAGTAGAAGAGTTTCTTGAGCTTAACCGAGACTAGTTTTCTCGATTAATTATCAAAATAACGTCATTAAAAAAGCCAGCATTTACATGCTGGCTTTTTGTTATTCATTGTATCTGTTTTAGGATAAAACAGTATTATCGAACACTAAACTTCGATTCTGCGCCCCGTTCAAAGTTAAAACGGAACCATTTGTCTACATCATCACAAATCCCCAGATAAGTCTCACCTCGGCGTCCTAGTGTTCTTGGGTTCTGAGAACAATACTGAGTTTTACCGACTTCATAACCTTGGCCATAAGCAGCATACAAATTTGCATCAATAGAAGGTGAAGACGCAGCTTCAGCCAAACTTTCTTCCGTCTGTTTTGTTTTTCCTTTTAGTGCCATCTCTTCACCAAAACTCTGCCAATCCATGGTGTTGGATGATGTTGGCGGTGGAGTTTGCGCACAACCAAATAGCATTACCGAAAATACCACTAGTAGATATTTCATAATTTCCTCCTTTTGAAAATATGATTAGCCTATATCGAGACTTTTAACTATTACGTCAGAATGCTCTCAGTAGTTCATCAACTAAAGCGGTTATTTCGCTTACACCAGTCACCCGAAAGTATTTCTTTATTCTCTGCTAGATCAAGCTGATACAAATATACCCATGCTAATCCAAATATAGTTTCTATTTGCTCGCGACGATACTCAACCGGGACATCCTCTAACCGATCGAGCGATGCCAGAACTTCGTCGTTAATTAAATAGACCTCACCAGCGACACTTTTCTTTCCAAAAACCATCGCTGGATATGCAACTAAATCAAAAATAGCATAATATTCAGGTGTATCAAACCTTCCTAAGTACTCGCACTGCTGCAAATAGTGATGGTTAGATTGACCTTGTCTCAACGTTCCATATACAAAAACAAGATGCTGCATACGCCCTCCATGACCCTTTCTATTTGTGTACCAATCAATGTATGAAACCACAGCAACTCGAATTCAAATGAATTTACTCAAATTCAAATTGATAAAGAAGGTCCACAGCACTATCAAGGCCAGATACTGCTTCCACGTAGAGATCCTGCATCAATCGATAACGAACGGTAAACTCACCCAATGAGTTGAAGATACCCACGCCATATTTGACTTGTAACCCCGGAAGGATATAACCACTCACCGTCACTTGAGAGTCATCTCCAGAGCCTGCGGTATCCAATTGTAGATCCTGTACGCCAAATGCCTCGCCAATTTCGCCAACGACCTTACCGCTCTTCGCTAAGCTCAAACCAATTAATGTGGTCGTCATAGAACCACTCGACTCTCCATCGATATCTTGGCCCCGTAAGATATAGGATAGCGCGTTGGCTTGCGGCATCGCAGGGTCAGAATAAATCTCGATGGTCGGCTCTGTAGCAGGGCCTGTAACTCGAATCCCAGCAGTCACGTCATCCTGAGTATTATCAGGGTTGCGAATCGCATTTATCGCTACATATGGCTGATCCGGTGGCCCATTCATTAGGATCTTGCCCTCTTCAATCAGGAGGTCTTGACCGAATGATTGATAAGTACCATCTACGATATTTACTTCACCGGTGATAAACGGGCCTTGATCTTTTTGAGCCACATTCAACTTACCCACTAAATCACCTTCAAGGCCAAAGGCTGAAAGCTTAAAGTCATCACCAATTGAAATATTAATATTAGTCATCACATTGAATGGAATCGTATCTTCACTTTCTGGTTGAAGGTCTTTATTCAAAATAACTTGATCAGAAGACACACCAACTGCTGACGGAGGTAAATCTTCTACGACAATTCGCCCCCATGGCAATGCAATGTCACCCGTAATTTTTGCAAGCTCCGGCGTAACATCAATGGTCATATCAGGAACTACTTTAACCTTGACCATCGGTGGAATATCAACCATCAACTCATCAGCAAAGATTCGGACATTTGATCGCCATGCTTGAAGATCCTGCCAATCTCCGGAGCCCTCAATATCAAGGTGGCCGTCTGGAGTCTCGACATTCGCATTAAGCTTTGCGCTGTAACCGTTAAAGTCGAGATCAATACGACCGTCTTTAACATCCACAGGCGTCACATCCCCTTTAACTTGAATCCCATTAACCGAGAATTGACCAAAAACTTGGGGGTGCATCAAAGAACCTTGGACCTTTAAGTCAGTCTCAAGATCAGCCTTCAGCATGCTGTATTCACCAAGGATCGGCTGTAAGAAGTCCAAATGGAATGTCGTTAGTTTAATTGCCGCATCGACCATTTTGTCTTCAGCAACAATATCTGGTAACGACACCGTGCCAGATAAGTCACCATTATCAGAAACATCCAACTTAAAGTCGGCATCCAGTTTGTTGTCTTTCAGCCGTGCATTCAATGCAACACTTTCCCACCCCAGTGTGATTGGCTCTCCGACTTGCTGAACAACCTGACCTTTTGGCATATCGACGCTAACCGTTACTTCAGGTTCACCTTGTTTCGACCATTTGGCATGAGCGGTCGCATTCACTAAGCCCTCTAGTTGCGTCTCTTTAGGCACAAAGGCTTTAATCTGATCGAAGTCGAATTGGTTGATGGCCAACTTGGCCTCACCCGAATTTCCAACACGAACGTCTTCATCCAAACACACACTAGAACCGGCCTGTTTCCAACAATGAGCTTGAATATCGGCAAACTGCTTGTCGGCATCGGCTTTAATTGCGACGGGTTGATCTAGCACCCAAGGTCCTTGTTCCGTGGCGATTTTGACTCGATCTAACGACCCATTCCAAATAATAGAAGGCTTTTGAATCAGCTCACCCGAAATAGCCAAGCTTGTGGAAATCACGTCGGATACCACGTCGAGCGTCACGGTATGCTGCTTCTCACCACCTTTCACGGTGAGATCAATGCTGTCAACCTTTTGCTCTTGATAGGCTAGGTTATTCGCTTTCAATACCAAATCAGCCTGAGGCGCAGGCAATGGAATCACTGAACCACGAAGAGATAGAGATTCTAATGTAGCTTCATCGTTCCAATCGACACGGTCGACGTTAAGAACCATGTCAACTTCCGGCTCTTTGAAAGGCCCGCTGAGACCAATATCGCCAATCACTGTACCTTTCAGTTCAGGAATACTTTTCGTCAATTGGGGAAGGTTAATAGCAACGCCCATATCCCACTGCTTGTCGAGTTGACCCTGTGCTTTTATAGAATTAACACCGTGAGCTAAGCTCAGGCCGCTGGTTTTTAGTTTAGGCTCACCGCTCGCGCTGCGGTCAGACGCTGATAACTGGCCTTCGATATCCAGAGGATATTCTCGCAAGATCCCCTCGATATCTAACTTAGGCAGCTCAATCGCCCAACCACCCGCTTCGGTCAACTCACCCGAAGTAACGATGCTTCCGCTAATGTTACCTTCGGCTTCTGGCCACTGCAGACCCGGCTGAATATCCTTCAGCGTCACATCGGCTTGCCAGTTAATAAGCTTCTTCCAACTCGCTTTAACCACACCATTGAGTTCACCACCCAGCGTGTTCAGTTTTAAGCGCTCAAGTTCAATCTGCTCGGTGGTGCCCTTACCCTCTAGGTCGATGGTTAAGGCAGGTATCTCCTGACCATCCGCTTCACCTTTAAACTGCACATTAAAACCATCTAATGAGCCATCGGCTTTAAACTTCTCGATAACCGCTTGGTAATCACTTTTACCAGTAAGAGGCCATTGCGCTTTACCTCCCTCTAAAAGAAGGTCAAATGGCAGAGTCGGCTCTAAAGATTGAATATCTCCTGACAGCTTTGCCTCAATCAGTTCAGAAAACTGAGAATCGAAGTGTAGCTTCGCGACACTCCCTTGTGCTTTCAGCGACAGTTTTTGACCTGTAAGATCAGTTTCTTTCACCTGTGCATTTAAAGAAAGGTCTAACGGATAGCCATCTTTAAGCTCAACTTTAGCGGCAAGGTTAGCGCTTGCTTGTGGCATATCAAGTTCAAGAGTAGAAACTTCGACCGTGTTTTTACCCGCTCGAGCTTCAAGCCCAAGGTGGTTTACCACAATCGGTGTTTCTTGTTCTAAGGTGAAACGGTTGAGGTCAAAACGCTCCAGCACAATCTGTAAAGGGACCCAAACTTCAGGCAACTCGATAGCAGCCTTAGTTGCAGTCTCTGGTTCGACGATTTCTGCTTGCGGCTCTTCGGTAGACTCTGCAAGTTTAACCTTAAGATCATTAAATAAGGTTGGCGATACAGTCAGCTTCTCACCCTGCATACTCAAAGCCGTTGAAAACAACCCCCATTCAATCTCATGCCCCAAGATATTCAGTTTAATATCAGACAAAGCAATACGGTTGATCACGATTGGCAGCGGTGTTTTCACCGATGTCACTGGCGGAGTCGGTTCTGTTTCTTCTGTAGAGGCAGGAGGCAATTCAGTAAATGCGAAGTCCAATCCTTGAATCGCTAAACGATCGACACACAACTTAGGATCAAGCAAACAGCGAGGGTTGATAGCCAATGCCATTTTTTGAACCTTGGTATCAATATGAAGACTGTCATCTTTAAATTGAACGTTATGGAGAGTAAAACTCGGAAAAAGTGCCCCATTAGTACTTTCAACTTTAAGCTGTGGCAGCGCTTTTTCAGCCCCCCACAACACCGTGTTAAGTCCTAGGTTAGTAAATAAAACAAAACCTAAAAGTGCTATCAATAACAATAGAATCGACGTCAAAGATATCGATGTCCACTTAATGCACTTACCCATCACTTTGATCATAATTCAGGCCCTAAACTGAAGTGCACTTGAAACTCATCACCTGGGTCAGCATCAAGCCCCCACGCAAAATCTAAACTTACCGGTCCAACGGGCGATGCCCAACGAACGCCAACACCAGTACCGCGCTTCCATTCTGGTTTATCATTGAAGGCATCACCAATATCGTAGAAGGCCGCTCCCCACCAATTTCCAACTAGGCGGTATTGGTATTCAAACGAGCTGGTTGCAATAAATTTTGCACCGGTTAATGCACCACTTTCATCTTTAGGAGATATAGACTCATAGCCATAACCACGGAGACTATTATCACCACCCGCGAAAAATCTTAGTGAAGGTGATAATTTATCAAACTCGTCAGCAAAGTTACCGCCAAACTGAAGCCGAGTTAAACCTCGATGATTATCGCCAATACTTCTGATCCATGCAGTTTGTCCTTGGAAACGAACCACCTTAGTTTCAGACAATATTGTGTCATCGCCCGCTTCAATCATGACGCTCTGTTTATCTCCCCACATCGGCATCGAACCACCTCGAGTTCGAGTTCGGGAAAACGCCACGCCTGGTAACACAAATTGCGCTAAATCGTCTTGTAGACCTTGTTCATAGTTTTCAACTAGGTATCGAATGAACACCGTACGTTGCCAGCCGTTATCTAATCGCCAATATCTTTCCAAAGCGAGGTTTGACTCCAAACTCTTGGTATCACGATTATCCAGATTCTTCATACCGTACTTAATTTGATAGTAATCATTAAGTACATCATCCAAAGGGATTTTATACGTTGCTGTTATCGTCTGCTCTGGTTTAGAGATAGACAAACTGCTATTGAAACTATGACCAAGTGAGTTTACCCAAGGTTTCTTCCATTTGAGGGTACCTTTTACGCCAAGGTCAGTAGATACACCGATACCTGTTTCGATTTGGTTACGCGCTTGCGGAGCAAGGCTCACCTTCATCGGAATTTCTCTGCCATCACCCAACTGACTTAAATCAGGCTCAACAAAAACAGATGAGAACCAATCAGTATTAGAGAGATTTTGGTTATACTCGCCTACTTTTGTGATCGAGTACGGTTCACCATCTTCAAATGGTTTAAGGGATTGCACCTTTTCATCTTCAATTTGGCTACCCGTCACCTGGGTAGCACCAAAGTGATATCGAATGCCACTGTTATAGTGAAGGCGAACATAAGCACGATTTAATTCGGGCGCAACTTCTAACTTACTAAGCTCATACGAGCCATCGAAATAGCCTTTGGCTAATCCAAGATTACGGATAGATGATTTCAAAGAGTCATAATTGCCGTGGTTAAGAATCGAACCTTTCGACAGTTTGCTCTTGGCGATCAGTGCTAGAAAATCAGGATCATCTTCTGCTTCACCACTTAATACGATATCTGAGGTATAAATAACAACGGGTTCACCTGGTTCAACCGTAACGGTCAATTCAATGTCGTCTTCGGAATGGGAAAAAGCGATACGAGGTTGGTAGTAGCCTAACGCATTCAACGCTTCTTTAATAATAGACTCCAAGCGAGATTGGAACCTCAATGAAGCCGAATACTCTTCTTCGGGGATCGCACTCAGATAAGCATCAACATTATCCTCAAGCGCTCCATCAAGCCCTTTAATCTCAAGGGAAACATCAGCGAAAGCAAGCGTCGATGACAATAGAGTGCTAATCAGAACTGGTAAAGTTTTTCTTATCATGTTTAATTGGTGCAGAAGTTATAAATACGTTAATAAAGTGAATAGAAATAATACCGCTAAAAAGGCATTGAGTCTGTAATAAATCCTAGAATAACAAGGTCTAATTTAAAGACTGATTCAATATAAACCAACAGTAAATATGAGCCTACAGTTAATATAAACCTAGATCTAATGTTAACTAACGCGGTAAACGTATGCGAAAAGGAATACAACATGCTAAATAAACAACAACTGGTTTCCGCTACAACCGCATTACCGGGGAATGCTGATCCAATCCGTATCACTGAACGCCATTTCATCAATCAAACCGACTTACTCGATGCGCCTACAGGTTCCCAACAAGAAGTATTACTTGGTATGGGGTGCTTCTGGGGAGCAGAGCGACTGTTGTGGCAACTTGATGGTGTAATTTCTACCTCCGTTGGTTACGCTGGCGGATACACAGTTAATCCAACTTATGAGCAAGTATGTACCGGGCAAACAGGCCATACAGAAGTTGTTCGAGTTATTTTTGATAGTGAGCAAACGTCTTTAGCACTAATACTTGAAACATTCTGGGAACGTCACGACCCAACTCAAGGGATGCGCCAAGGTAATGACTTAGGCACTCAATATCGCTCAGCCATATATACTTTCAGTGAAGAGCAACAGGCTATCGCTGAGCACTCTAAACGTGAATACCAGCGAGCAATGACTGAATCTTTAGGCAACGAGATCACAACGGAAGTTCTGCCTGCTGGAAAATATTTTTTCGCCGAAACTTACCATCAGCAGTACCTAGCAAAAAATCCGAATGGTTATTGTGGACTAGGTGGAACAGGTGTTTGTTTCCCACCGCAATAAAGTATAACCGGATATAAAACTAGAACGACTCGCATTAAAAAGGGCTTCATTAACGAAGCCCTTTTCAATTGTTAGCATGTTTTAGGTACGACAATAAACGAAGTTAAGTTACACGGGCAACGCAGCTATCGTGCCATTAACTTCTTTAAAAATAATCAATTTTTGTTTATCTGAAACTTCAGGGAGAAGCACCTTGCCTTGGTCG
The DNA here is from genome assembly GCF_054960695.1 of Vibrio sp. PSi01. Taxonomy (NCBI): domain Bacteria; kingdom Pseudomonadati; phylum Pseudomonadota; class Gammaproteobacteria; order Vibrionales; family Vibrionaceae; genus Vibrio; species Vibrio sp. PSi01. The sequence goes on along the minus strand of NZ_JBHNYN010000018.1, from coordinate 37,992 downwards.
AAGCGAAACTCGCCGATACCTTCAATAGCAAACTGGCCTTTGAATAGGACTTTAACGAAACGCGCCACCTGATGTGGACGGTAAGTAGAAAACTCTCTTAACATAATACAACCTCAATTCCATTTGAGTACAACTGCTGCTTCTCTGAACAAAGCCTTATTCAAAGCACATCTCATTGCTAAATCCGTTAGCTAACAGCAAGATAATCTATTGTTTACCCTGATACTGTCGCATTATACCTTTTAGTAACAAGCCCGCAACTTGTTTCTACACCGTACGATAAAAAAGTTAAAGAGGCATTTTTCAGATTTCATATTATACTTCCAATGCAAACCAATAAGCGGAACAAAAATATAATGAAAAACAAAACTCTACTGGCTTTTTTAGCCGCAGCCTCTCCACTCCTCGCCAACGCTCACAATCTATCTGTAGGCTCTTCTCTGCCTGCTGTCGATGTTAGCAATTATGGTGAAATTGTCATAAACGACGGTAAAACAGGATATCAAACTTGGGCAACCAATGAGCTCCTAGGAAAAGTTCGCGTCGTTCAAGCTATCGCTGGTCGTAGCAGCTCTAAAGAGCTAAACGCACCACTGATGGCTGCAATTACAGCATCGAAATTCTCAGAAGACAGCTACCAAACCACCACAATCATCAACCAAGATGATGCCATTTGGGGTACTGGGTCTTTTGTTAAATCGTCAGCAGAAAGCAGTAAAGAAGAATTTCCATGGTCTTCGATGGTGCTAGATGAAGACGGAAAGGTAGCGTCATCATGGGCTCTAAAAGAAGAGAGCTCAGCGATTATCGTTCAGGACAAGCAAGGTAAAATCTTGTTTGTTAAAGAAGGCGCACTTAACGAAACTGAAGTCACTCAAGTCATTGAGCTGATTAAAGCGAGTCTTTAATCAGATATTCGCGTCTTTTTCGAGACCTAACCAAAGGATATTGTTATATTATAACAGTATCTTTTTTTAATTCTGTGGTAAATCATCTTCATGTGGCAAAACACACCTAACAATGTGAAACGCAAAATAGGCTTTTTGCTCGGGCTGATGCTCTTGCTCAGCGTATTAGCAGCCACACATATGGTAGACTCTGATCCAGGGCATCATACTTCACACCACTGTGAACTGTTTTCGATAAACCAATTCATCACGGCGCACTCACTTCCACAGGTTCCAGAGTTCCCTTCAGAGTTTACTGTCGCTACCACAGAGTCAATAATTTCGTTACAGCGCTTATATTTTGCCTATTTAGCACGCTCACCTCCTGTAAAGATCGCTTAATTACCATTACTTTTTAATTAACCTTTATTCAGGAAAAAAACATGAAACCTACTATTTTAGCCGTTGTTATCGGCATGGCTGTGTCTACGAACGTTTTAGCAAACGAAGAATTCCGCTCTCACGAAGCACATGTGCACGGTAAAGTTGAAGTGAACATAGCTCAAGATGGGCAAGAACTGCTTGTTGAAGTGACGGCTCCAGGCGCTGATGTGGTTGGCTTTGAACATGCTCCAAAAACTGCAGAGCAGAAAGCTTTGTTTGAGCAAGCTATCGCACAATTAAACAAGCCAGAAGAGCTATTTGGTTTCAATAACACTAGCTGTACGCTGAAGTTCAAGTCAGTGACTAACACACTGGAAGGCGATCATGATGACCATGAAGGCCATGACCACGCGGAACACGATCATGATGACCACGAAGGCCATGACCATGCAGAACATGATCATGATGACCACGAAGGCCATGACCATGCAGAACACGATCATGATGACCACGAAGGCCATGACCATGCAGAACACGATCATGATGACCACGAAGGCCATGACCATGCAGAACACGATCATGATGACCATGAAGGCCATGACCACTCAGAAGGCGGCCACGGTGAATTTACAGCCGAGTACCACTACCAATGTTCAGATATTGCTAATCTGAATACTGTTAATACCCAATGGTTCTCGAAATTCAGTAATACAAAGTCAATGACCGTGAACTTACTGACAGATAGTGTTCAAACGCAAGAAGTTCTTAATGCAGAACGTGTTAGCTTCCGATTCTAATAAGAATTCGATAGATTTTGCGTAGATAAACAACCAAGTAAGTATTCACTTACTTGGTTGTTAAAACCGGTGTACTTGGGGAATTAATTGTCTTTTAGACTGTCCAGAAGAGACACCGCTTTAAATATTGGAGCTAGTATGTCTTTTGACAGTTCATCACTTGTGGTCAAACTAGAAAATATCAGTTTTCGTTGGAAACCTGAATTACCCCCAACGTTAGAAATACCTTCATTACATATTCAACCTAAAGAGCACCTTTTTATTAAGGGGCCAAGTGGTTGTGGTAAATCAACACTGTTAGGGTTACTTACGGGGATAAACCAAGCGCAACAAGGCGAAGTGTCTATCTTAGGCCAAGACCTTACCCAATTGACACCACGTCAGAGGGATAAGTTTAGAGCCGATCATATCGGTTATATATTCCAACAATTTAATCTACTGCCTTACTTATCAGTAATCGACAATGTGACACTTCCTTGCCAATTTTCAAAGATTCGTAGACAGCAAGTCATTGAAAGTCAGAACAGCCTACAAGCAGCCGCTCAAGAATTGTTGATCAGACTAAAGCTGCCTCAAGCCTTGATGGATAAACCCGTTACTGAGTTGAGTATAGGCCAACAGCAACGTGTCGCTGCAGCTCGAGCCTTGATAGGCCAACCTAAAATCATCATTGCCGACGAACCGACATCGGCTCTGGATCATAACAACCGAGAAGCCTTTATCGAGTTGTTACTAGAACAAGCGAACCAAGCAGGTTCCACTCTCATCTTTGTTAGTCACGATCCGACATTAGAGAAACTGTTCACTCGAACCATAGATTTAAAAACCGTTAATCAAGCTAAGGTTGTCGTATGAAAGTAATTACTCACTTAGCCCTAAAAAGCGTACTCAACCGTAAAGCCACAGCCATTCTGACGATTCTTACCGTAGCGGTGTCAGTCATTCTATTACTCGGTGTGGAACGTGTAAGAACCGAAGCTAAGAGCAGCTTTGCTAATACGATTTCAGGCACTGATCTTATTGTCGGAGGTCGATCCGGTCAGGTCAACCTACTGCTTTATTCGGTATTTAGAATCGGCAATGCCACCAACAACATCGACTGGAAAAGCTATGAAGAATTTAGCCAGCACAACGCTGTAAAGTGGGCCATACCAATCTCATTGGGTGATTCACATAAAGGCTTCCGCGTAATGGGCACCAACCATAGCTACTTCGAGAATTATCGCTATGGAAGTAAGCAGCCACTTACTTTTCAAAAAGGCAAAGAGTTCGAAGAGCTATTTGATGTTGTGATTGGTGCTGATGTCGCGAAAAAATTAGATTACAAGATCGGTGATAATATCATTCTTGCTCATGGCATCAGCGACGTCGCCTTCAGCCGACACGATAACCTGCCTTTCACTATCGTAGGAATCCTTTCTCCAACTGGAACGCCAGTAGACAAAACCGTGCACGTTTCATTAGAAGCCATTGAAGCAATTCATGTCGGCTGGGAATCTGGAGCAAATCTAGGGCATACACCGAACGCTGAAGTATTGAAGCAACGTGACTTCCAGCCTAAACAAATTACCGCAATGATGCTGGGGCTAAACTCGAAGATTCAAACCTTTGCACTGCAACGAGAAATCAATAACTACCGTCAAGAACCTTTGAGCGCAATTATGCCGGGCATTGCATTGCATGAATTGTGGGGCATGATGGCCGTTGCTGAACAAGCACTGCTGATTGTGTCAGGGTTTGTTGTCGTTGCTGGATTATTGGGTATGCTGAGTAGCCTACTCACTAGCTTACAAGAGCGACGTAGAGAAATGGCCATCCTCCGAGCAATGGGAGCAAGGCCTCGACATGTTTTTGGTTTGCTGATTAGTGAAGCTAGTGCCCTAACCTTCCTTGGCATAACCTTAGGTGTCGCACTCTTGTTTGCACTGATCGCAGTAGTTGCTCCAATTGTGCAACAAAGTTATGGTATCAACATATCGATATCCGCAATCACACCTCATGAATGGAAACTACTTATGTTGGTTCAAATTGCAGGTATTATTATCGGCTTTATTCCCGCTTTCCGGGCTTACCGTCAGTCATTGTCTGATGGCATGACTATTCGAATCTAAATTAGGAACCTACGATGCAACGCAAATTCCTACTGATACTTGGACTGCTTTTGTTTCCATTTATCAGCACAGCTCACGCTGACACAACTCAGACTGACGAATCGGTATTAACACTCGATTGGATTGACTTAATTCCAGAATCAGAGCGAGCACAACTAGACTCATTTGGCATGCCGATGGTTAACCACGACAGTATGGACAAACCTCAACAATCGACAATTGGTGCTGTTCGCCCCGAGTTGAATGGCAGCACAGTGAAGATTCCTGGTTTTGTCATTCCATTGGAGGGTGATGAGAACATGATCACAGAATTTCTACTGGTACCGTACTTTGGCGCATGTATCCACGTACCACCACCGCCACCAAACCAAATCATCTACGTGAAATTCCCACAAGGAGCACCAATACAGCAATTATGGGATGTGATCTATTTAGTAGGCACGCTGAAAACAGAGTCGATCAGCCACGAATTAGCGCAAACAGGTTATCTTATTGAAGGTACAGCGATTGAAGAATACGACGACATGTAGTCATTAGAAGGGTGGCTCATGGATGAGCTACCGTCACTGAACAAATGATCTTATTCAATAACAGTTTAATAACGATGTTGTTTATCTAACTTACGCGATGTAATCAGATAAATAAGCTAGCACAGCGACATATGTAACGAGTAATAGCCCTATGCCAAGCTGTTTCTTCAGCTTGTTATCATTGACTTGATTCATAACTCCTCCTTGAGAATTACAACAAATTTAACATTTTATTATCATTAGCAAAAGTAAAATTTTGTTGAAGTCTTCAACTCTGCACGCAAAATCTAGCCACCATTAAGATAAAGAGTTACATTTTAGACAGTTAAGTCGTCTCGTAACGGTACTCTTATGTCAGAAACCAAACAGCCAGTAATCATCGAACATGCTAGCGATACCCAGCATAAGCATGAAAAAAAGCCTCACATTGCCGACAGTGCCAGCAGAATGTTGCACATCGCACAAAGCTTCGGTTTAGATTCCTTAATCAGCCATAGTGCAAAACCAACTGATAAAAGTGAAAGTACACTTATCGAGCGGGCACTGTTACGAGAAAAAAAACGTAGAGAGCAGCGTCAAAAGAACCTAGAGCAGATTCTAAAGTTGGCACACTCTTCATGTAAGGATGAAGCGGCTGGAGACCCTGATCAGGACTGGCTATACCGTTTCTTCGATATGGCACAAGAGATCCACAATACATCGATGCAGAGGCTATGGGCTCAAGTACTGAAACGAGAAGTCACCAACCCAGGATCGACGTCGATGAAGGCGCTTCAGATCTTAAAAGACATGACACCAAAAGAAGCGCTCACCCTGCAACGAGCAGCGTCACTGGGTTGTAGTTTTGGTAGTGATAACAGCAGGAAGCTATTACTCGGTTTCAAAAACCATGCAGGGATATTCAGCTTTGGCAAAAGAGACACCACCAATACCATTAACCTTGGTGGGCATAACCTACCCTATTCAAGCCTATTACATCTGATTGAACTCGGGATTATTCTGGGGACTGAGCTAGAGTCTGGGGAGATTGATTTCGATCCAGCCTTGCACCTAACCTATCAAGGGAAAGGTATGTCACTGGCACCGTTGTCAAAAGGGGTGAAGCTGATTTACTACCGATTCAGTCCTACTGGAAATGAGCTGTGCGCCTTGCTTGGGAATAAACCCAATGGGCAGTACTACGACCAACTTATTGCTTTATTAAGCCAAAAATTTACGGTACAAACAGAAGTTAAAAGCACCGTAAACTACACCGTCTAGACAATAGACGGTGTAAGCAATAGACAATATAAAAAGTGACGATTATTGAGAGGAATAGAAATCTAGTAGATAGGTTTCATGTCTCGATAAACCCAAGCTGGATTACTTATGAAAGCGTAAATATGCAGATAAGTAAATGGGTAGCCTTAGTCATACCAACCCTATTAATTGGCTAAAATATTACGCTTCTCTAACGCATCAATACACAATTCGACCAGTTCATCGAGTGTCTTCTCACCTGCCGGTAGATCGATTTCTGGGTTCTGAGGGGCTTCATAAGCAGAGCTAATGCCCGTGAAATTCGGGATTTCTCCAGCACGTGCTTTTTTATACAAGCCTTTAGGGTCGCGCTGCTCACACACCTCGAGCGGCGTGTTAACAAACACCTCTAAAAACTCGCCTTCCGGTAGCAGGTCTCGCACTAACTGTCTCTCCGCTTGATGAGGAGAAATAAAAGCAGACAGTACAATTAAACCTGCATCCGCCATCAATTTAGCCAGCTCACCAATACGTCGGATATTCTCTCTACGATCTTGCTCAGAGAACCCCAAATCACTACACAATCCGTGACGAACATTATCACCATCCAATAAGTAGGTATGATAACCAAGCTGTGCTAGGCGATTTTCTAATGCTCCAGCGACTGTCGACTTCCCAGAACCAGATAACCCCGTGAACCAGAGCACAGCTGGCTTTTGTGATTTAAGATCAGAGCGAAATGCTTTATCAATCGAATGTTGATGCCACACAACATTCTCATCTTTTGGTTTGAGTACTGCGGTCATAAATAGTCCTTTAAATAAACAGCATTAAAATGGAAAAAAATAAGGAATTAGGGTCAATACCAAGCCCGAATAAACAATCGAGATTGGGATACCGATACGTAGATAATCCGTGAGACGGTAATTACCTACGCTATAAACAAGTAAATTGGTTTGGTAGCCGTATGGCGAAATAAAGCTGGCGCTGGCACCAAACAGAACCGCCATAATAAACGGCATAGGATCAACTCCATAACCTACTGCCATACTATAACCAATCGGAAACGAGAGTGCTGCTGCCGCATTATTGGTCACCAGCTCTGTAAGAACCAACGTCATAAAGTAGGTCGCGACTAACGCACCAAACACGCCCCACCCATTGAAGGCTTCTATGAACATCAGCCCCATACGCTCAGATAGCCCAGATGAAATCATCAGTTGAGCAATAGAAAGAGCAGAGCCCACTATCACCACAATATCAACAGGAAAACGACGACGAAGCTCACCCAGTTGCACCACACCAAATGCCACCAGCAATAGTAAGAAACCTGCTAGTCCTTTGATAATCGGCACCACGTCAGCAAGGGCTAAACCAATCACACTGGCAAAACCGAGCAACACGAACGTCGATTTATCTGCATCAAGCTTGGCACTTGAGTCCAAGTCATTCATCAGCACAAACTCTTTGTTATGCTGCTGACGCTGCTCTTCAAAGCGTTTTCCGGGAACCAAAATCAAGGTATCACCTGCGGTTAATGTGATATTCCCTAACCCACCTTCAAGGCGTTCATGCCCACGGCGAATGGCAACCACAACTGCATCGAAGCGGTCTCTAAATTGACTAGTTTTCAGTGTTTTATTACAGAAGCTTGCCGATGAGCTCACCACTACTTCAACAAAGCTTTGTCCGTTAAGGTGGTGTTGACCAAACAAGGTTAGCCCTTGAATCTCTTGTAATGTCGCTACGCTCTCAACATCACCACAAAACAGCAGTCGATCACGAGCTTGGAGAATAAAATCAGGGTCAATAGACGCCGTAGTTTTCCCGTCTCTAATAACTTCGGCTAAGAACAGTTTTCTCAGCGCTCTAAGGTTGTTTTCACTGACACTGCGACCAACTAACGGTGAGCCGGGCTCAACCCTTGCTTCAAGAAAATACGGAAGGTCGTCCTGCGATCCATCATCGTAGCTAGGTAAAAAGTAACTCAGAGGAATAAGGATCAATACCCCACCGACCAAAACAGCTAAACCGATCAAAGTTGGCGTGAAAAAGTTTAAACTCGGCAGTCCTGCATCTTCAACAAAGCTATTAATGATCAAGTTGGTTGAGGTGCCGATCAATGTCAGGGTTCCACCTAAAATGGCAGCGTATGACAGAGGGATAAGCAGTTTAGATGGCGCGTGTTGTTGATTGCGTTTGATTGCGCCGATCAAAGAGACAACCACCGCCGTATTATTAGTAAAAGAAGAAAGTAACGCTGTGGAAATACCCAACTTCGCGACCACGGTGCCTAGCCGGCCTTCAGAAATATTGCGGCTAACCCAGCTGATCAAGCGAGTTTTCTCCAACGCACTTGATGCGAGGATAAGAAGAATTAAAGTCAGTAGCGAAGAATTCGTGAAATTACTCGCTAAGCTCGACAGATCTATCATGCCTGCCATAAAAGCAATAAACGCTGCACCAGCAAAGATAAAACTAGGCTTAATTCGGGTAACGAGCAGGCAAGTAACAATGCCGAGCAAAATCGCTAATACAAATCCTTGTTGCCACATATACCCGTCCTTTATGGCGGAAACGATGAGTTTCCGCCTTACACCATTGATTCAATGAGCAATTACTTGTCGTTTATGACTTCAGTAACTGGCTTAAATCCTTGGCATCCCAATGAGGGAAGTGTTTACGAACCAATGCGTTGAACTCAAGTTCAAATGCAGAGAAGCTACCTACTTGCTGTTCAACAGAGTCCAAACGATCTCGAATCAAACCTGCACCAACCGTTACGTTGGTAAGACGGTCAATAACAATAAAACCACCGGTATCGGCACTTTCACGATATTTATCCAGCGCAACAGTTTCGTTCAATGACCATTCACATAAACCAATACCATTCAGTGGCAGCTCATCCACTTCATAGGTCGACAAATTATTGATGTCATACTGATGACGAACTGCTTCAACCTGACCAACCGTTTTCTTGCCCGCGATTTTGATGTCGTAAGCTTTACCTGGTTTCAGGGGTTGTTCAGTCATCCACACGATATCTGCCAATACATGGTTAGTGGATTCAATTTGCGCGTTTTCCAACACAATCAAATCACCACGACTGATATCGATCTCATCTTCAAGGGTCAACGTTACCGCCAATCCCGCTTGTGCAGATTCCAAATCGCCATCAAAAGTCACAATGCGTGCAACTTTAGAGGTCTTGCCAGATGGAAGCGCCTTGATCTCGTCACCCACACTCACACGTCCAGAAGCAACGGTGCCAGCAAATCCGCGGAAGTCTAAATTAGGACGGTTCACATACTGCACAGGGAATCGGAATTCACCTGCAGAGCGTTTTTGGTCAATGTCTACATTCTCTAGCACTTCTAATAGAGACGGGCCTTCGAACCATGCAAGCTCTTTGCTTGGCGCTGCAACGTTAATGCCTTCAAGCGCAGAAACAGGCAGGATTTGAATATTGGTTTCGCCTTCTAGGTTTTCAGCAAATTCTAGGTACTCATCGCGAATCTCTTCAAAACGATCTTGTGCATAATCCACTAGATCCATCTTGTTGACTGCTACAATGAAATGCTTCAGACCAAGTAGATTGGAGATAAACGAATGACGACGCGTTTGATCCAATACGCCCTTACGAGCATCAATCAAGATCACAGCCAGATCACACGTTGAAGCGCCTGTTGCCATGTTGCGCGTGTACTGCTCATGCCCTGGAGTATCAGCAATAATGAACTTACGTTTTTGCGTCGAGAAGTAGCGGTACGCTACATCGATCGTAATGCCTTGCTCACGCTCAGCCTGCAGACCATCAACAAGCAGTGCTAAATCAGGCTTCTCACCCGTAGTACCTACTCGCTGACTATCAGAGTGAACAGCTGCTAGCTGATCTTCATAAATCTGTTTTGTATCATGGAGCAAACGGCCAATTAACGTACTTTTGCCATCATCTACCGAGCCACAAGTTAAAAATCTAAGCATAGATTTATGCTGATGCTGACTTAGATAACCTTCAATCCCTAGTTCAGCCAATTCGGCTTCTACTGCACTATTCATTTTTCTTTCCTTAGATTCTTAGAAATAACCTTGGCGCTTTTTCAGCTCCATCGAGCCCGACTGATCATGGTCAATCGCTCGACCTTGACGCTCACTAGAAGTAGCCACCAGCATCTCTTCAATAATGCCTGTTAACGTATTGGCTTCAGATTCAACCGCTCCAGTTAGTGGGTAGCAACCTAAAGTTCGGAAACGAACACTTTTCTCTTCAATCACTTCACCTTCTTGCAGCTCCATACGGTCATCATCAACCATGATCAGCATGCCATCACGCTCAACCACAGGGCGTTTGTCTGAAAGGTAAAGTGGAACAATATCAATGCTCTCTAAATAGATGTATTGCCAAATATCGAGCTCAGTCCAGTTTGATAGAGGGAATACACGAATGCTCTCGCCTTTATTTACTTGGCCGTTATAGGTATGCCAAAGCTCTGGGCGTTGGTTTTTTGGATCCCATGTGTGATTCTTGTCGCGGAAAGAGTAAACACGCTCTTTTGCTCGAGATTTTTCTTCATCACGACGTGCACCACCAAAAGCAGCATCGAATCCATACTTATTTAACGCCTGCTTAAGGCCTTGAGTTTTCATGATGTCAGTGTGTTTCGAAGAACCATGCACAAATGGGCTACATCCCATTTCAATACCTTCTGGGTTCTTATGGACTAAAAGGTCAAAGCCGTACTTTTTAGCCGTACGATCACGAAATTCAATCATCTCGCGAAATTTCCAATCGGTATCAACGTGTAACAGCGGGAATGGAATCTTACCTGGGTAAAACGCTTTGCGAGCTAAATGAAGCATCACAGAAGAATCTTTACCTATGGAGTACATCATCACTGGGTTATCAAACTCAGCCGCTACTTCACGGATAATATGAATACTTTCCGCTTCTAGCTGTTTTAAGTGGGTTAAACGTTCTTGGTCCATTTCAGTGCTTCCTTTAAGGCTCGCGTTACGAGCAATTCATTACTTGGCATACCAAGTAAGGGATTTAACTCATCCACTGGTGTGAATGGGAGTATTGGCACTAGAAGAAAACAGAAGCTTCGTATGAGCTATCCTTGCTATTCATCTGCCTGATACGTCCTTGATATAGGCATTATGACGAGCCTCTCATATTACTGGAAATTCTAAAATTTCATTTTTTATTCGAAAAGCTGATAAGGGATTGGATTTATCGATAAACAGATGAAATGAATGGACTAATATTATCGATATCATTTGTACATTGATGGGCAGCTTTGAGAGGTATATTGCAGAACACCGTAAAGTAATCGATCAAAGTCACGATTTAACATTCGTTGTAATCATTGTTTCATTCGATTTTGTTACATTACGCAACAAATTTTCTACTATCCACTTTGGAGCTACACAATGAAAGTTGCAATAAAACCTTTGTCATTGGCTGTACTTGCGGGTCTTGGTTTGACTCTAGCAGGCTGCACAACAACACCAGATACCGATGAAGTGATTAAACTACGTGTCGTAGAAACGACGGATATCCATACCAACCTAATGGATTACGACTACTACAAAGACAAGCCATCGAAGAAAATCGGCTTAGCACGTACTGCAACTCTAGTAAAAGAAGCTCAAAACGAAGTAACCAATAGCGTATTAGTTGATAACGGTGATTTACTGCAAGGTAGCCCAATGGGTGACTACATGGCAGACAAAGGCATCGTTGCTGGTGAGGTTCACCCTGCATATAAAGCAATGAACCAACTAAGCTACGACGCTGCAAACCTAGGTAACCACGAGTTCAACTACGGTCTTGAGTTCCTAGAAGAGTCTATCAACGACGCTGATTTCCCATACATCAGTGCTAACGTTTACGACGCAGAAACCAAAGAACACTACTTCACGCCTTACATCATCAAGACTCACACGTTTGAAGATACAGCAGGCGTAAAGCATGAAGTAAAAGTCGGCTACATCGGTTTTGTTCCACCACAAATCATGACGTGGGATAAGAAGAACCTAGAAGGCAAAGTGATCGCTCGCGATATCATTGAGACAGCTAACGAGTTAGTACCTCAAATGAAAGCGGAAGGCGCTGAAGTTATCGTTGCTATCCCTCACTCAGGCGTATCAACTGACCCATACAAAAATGGCGAAGAAAACTCAACGTTCTACCTATCTGAAGTAGACGGCATTGATGCAATCGCATTCGGCCACTCTCACGCAGTATTCCCAGGTAAAGGTTTTGATGACATTCAAGGCATCGACAACGAAACGGGCACAATGAACGGCGTTGCGGCAGTAATGCCTGGTCGTTGGGGTAGCCACGTTGGTGTTATGGATCTAACACTTGCACAAAAAGACGGTAAGTGGGAAGTCGTTAAAGGCCAATCAGAAGCACGCCCTATCTACGACAAGATAGAAAAGAAATCACTTGCTGCTGCTGATGAAGGCATCGTAACAGCACTAGAAAAAGACCACGCAGGTACTCGTGAGTTTGTTAACCAACCGATTGGTAAAGCAGACGATGTGATGTACAGCTTCCTGTCTCTAGTACAAGACGATCCAACAGTTCAAATCGTTAACCTTGCACAGAAAGATTACGTTGAACAGTTCATCCAAGGTGACCCAGACCTAGATGGTACGCCAGTACTTTCAGCCGCTGCACCATTCAAAGCCGGTGGCCGTAAGAATGATCCAGCGAACTTCACTGAAGTTGAATCTGGTCAACTGACATTCCGTAACGCAGCTGACTTGTACCTCTACCCGAACACACTAGTTGCGATGAAGGTTACAGGTCACGAAGTAAAAGAGTGGCTTGAGTGTTCTGCTGGTCAGTTCAACCAAGTGGATGTTAACTCAACTGCACCACAACAGTTGATCGAGTGGGATAACTTCCGTACTTACAACTTCGATGTAATCGACGGTGTTGATTACCAAATTGACGTAACTCAACCTGCGAAATACGATGCAAACTGTAAAGTGGTTAACCCTGACTCACAGCGTATTGTTGGCCTAACTTACCAAGGTAAGCCAATCGACATGAAGCAAGACTTCCTGATCGCAACCAACAACTACCGTGCATACAGCGCTAAGTTCCCAGGCACAGGTGAAGACTTCATCGCATTTGATGCACCAGATGAGAACCGTACTGTTCTTGCAAACTACATATCTCGCGTAAGCAAAGAGCAAGGTCAAGTGAGCCCAAGCGCGGATAACAATTGGTCATTTGCGCCAATCAAAACGGATAACAAACTAGATATCCGCTTTGAAACATCTCCAAGCGACAAAGCAGCAGAGTTCATCAAAGAGAAGGGTCAATACCCGATGAAACGTGTTGCGACTGACGATGTTGGTTTTGCTGTTTACCAGATTGACCTAACTAAATAGATTGCTTAAGTAATCCATAGTTAACATTCTGAAAGGCTGAGTTTAACGACTCAGCCTTTTTCTTTTTCACATGGGATCCCCATATCCAACGCCCGGCTTTCAAATCCAAACTCTCGATACATCTACTTTAAAAACAACACATTATTCGCTTTCATTTCGCTTTAAGAACGACTTAAACAACGCATTTCAAACCACGGATGGAATCAAGCTCGCACAAAAAATCCTCAATCATCTGTAAGTTTTTCTCAGCTCCTCGTGTCTATTTAATTTACTACACTCAATGAATGACCAATAAGCCATTCATTTATAGGATAGATAGGACATTTGATGAGCACCGTCGAGAGTATCCAAGCATGGTTAAATACAGGAGAGGAATCGCTGCTATGGCTGATGCTTGGCATTATCGCGCTTTCTTATCTGCTTGAAGATCTGGCGATTGTTACGGCGGCAGGTATAGCGACTCAAGGTCTAATACTTCCTCAATATGCGCTGCTTGCCATTTTCATCGGCATTGCCACGGGTGATCTCGGTCTTTATTGCTTAGGAAAGTCAGGACGTTACTTCCGAGGTGTGCGATATAAAGCTCTCACGAATAAGTACTTTCGTTTGCTTCGTACCAAACTACGTCAGAACGCATTCAGCAGCCTTTTTGTCATCCGCTTTATTCCCGGGCTTCGTACCGTCGGCTTTACCTTAAGTGGCTTTTTCGCAATCCCACTCCCTACTTTCTTATTTGCCGTTATTAGTGCCACTGCGATCTGGACTGGCATTGTCTTCTCTGCCATCTACTATTTAGGGACATCAGCGTGGCTGCAAGCCTCTGAATATCAATGGGTCGTCATCCCATGTGCCATCGCTTTGCTGTTTATCTGCAATCGATTAATGAATAGAACCTACTCTAGAGGATTATCATGAGTTCACCGCAAGATATTCGCATCATTCCATCACATCAAATCAATGCTGGCATGCCCCTACTTGAAAAAGATACCGTGCGCAGTGTCTCTCCTTATGAGTTTCTTCCGGCTTGGTTTTTCTACACGCCAGTGGTGATTCAAAGCCTGATGCAAGGGTTACGGCACTTTGACTGGACACTGCCGCTCATCGCTAACCCGAGCATCAAGTTAAGCGGAATGGTCGGCGAATCAAAACACGAGATACTGAGCCTTGCCGGATCATCGAGTCAGCGTTGGATCTCTCCGTTTATCACCTTAACCAAAACGGATCTTAGCAGTAAGAAACAAGCTGAAGATGCGCGCAGCGCACTCATACAGTCGGATCTCGATTTCCCGATTGTGGCTAAACCGGATCTTGGTTGTCGAGGTGTTGGTGTTAAGCTGATCAACACACAAGATCAACTAGAACAGTATGTTGAATCTTTCCCAAATAATGCTCGCTTTCTATTGCAAGAAAAGGCGCCTTATCAAGCCGAAGCGGGTGTATTCTACGTTCGTTACCCAAACAAAAAGCAAGGCGAGATCATCTCGATCACACTCAAGTATGCGCCAATGGTGGTGGGTGATGGCAGCTCGACACTCAAACAGTTAATTGAAAATAGCCCGCGTGCAGGACAGCTCAGTCACCTCTATCTGCCAAGACATCAAGGTAAATTGGATCAAGTGCTCGCAGAGGGCGAAGAGTTTCAACTCGCGTTCGCAGGCAGCCATAGTCGTGGTTGTATCTTTCGAGACGGTAATCAATACATCACTCAGGCTCTAACAGAACGTTTAGACGAGATATTCGATGATTTCGATGGCTTTCATTTTGGCAGACTCGACGTCAAATTTAAGGACATGCATAGCCTAATGAACGGCGAGGATTTCACTATCCTCGAGGTCAATGGTGCGAGTAGCGAAGCCGGACATATCTGGGATCGCAACACACCACTACGAGAGATATTTTCTACACTACTTCTGCAATACCGCATTCTTTTTGATATAGGTGCTCAACAGAAGCACCGAGGCCATAAGACTCCCTCTTTCAAGAGCTTATTTGCTGCGTGGCAAGAAGAGCGACGTCTTGTTCAACAATATCCGACCACCGATTAACTTTGTACGAGGACCATGAATGAACCCCATAGCCCAACCAAGCGCCCTCACTTCTTTCTCTCCAAGTATCACAGGAGCGGTAGAAATATTGAACCAGGGGCTAGAGTTTTTGTTAGCGATATCCGACAGCGACTACCTGACACGAGCAAAGCCGCACGTTACAAGCTCTATTGGTGAACATACTCGTCATACGCTCGATCTTTTTCACGCCTTGATCTTAAAAGAGAATGCAACCGTTGATTACAACACTCGCCGTCGTGGTCATCCCGTCGAGTACGAGCGCTCAATTGCAGTAAAAGAGATCCATTATGTGATCAACTGGCTTGAGCGATTAGACCGTCGGGATCTCGAAGCGCCTATCATGATCCAAACCGAAGTTTCAATGGATGCTCAAGTATTCGCAAGCCTACCTTCTACGCTAGAAAGAGAAGTCACCTTCGCCGCGCTGCATGCCAATCATCATTACGCGATGATCAAAGTGATCACCACCTTCCTAGACATTGACACCTGCAATACCTTTGGTTACGCCCCAACGACTAGCAGCTATCTGAGGGAACAATAATATGTGCTCAGTCTCTTGGCTACTTGAAGAAAATGGTTATCAGGTCTTTTTCAATCGTGATGAACAGAAAGCACGAGCACTGGCGATGCCGCCTAAACAATATCGAGTCAACGGTGTCGATATCATAATGCCACTCGACCCTACTGGCGGTGGTAGTTGGATAAGCATTAATGAGTTCGGGCTTTCTTTATGCCTACTCAATAACTATCAAGGCATAGTACCTGCTGGTCCTTTGGTCAGCCGCGGTTTATTACTTAAAAACCTATCATCGAGTCGTAACATCAGTAAGCTCTCTGAAGCATTTCATCAGCTAGACCTACACTCTTTTGCTCCTTTTACCTTGTTGGCTTTCGCCCCGAATTTAACTAAGAACAGTGGTTTGGTTATCGCCTACATGTGGGATGGTATTCAACAAAAAATCGTCGACACTGATTCTCCACTCTTCTCATCCGGTGTCGATTTAGAACGCGTGCAAGCTTATCGTAAAGCGAAATATGATCAGCTGATGGAAACCGGTAAGAATCAACAGAACTTACTGATGTTCCACTCTCATCATCACAGCGAACAACCTCATTTAGCAACCTGTATGCATCGTGAAGACGCACACACGGTAAGCTTTACTCATTTACGCAACCTACACGGCCAAGCTTCGATGTTTTATGCATCTGGCTCGCCTTGCGAACCCATTAAGCCATGTCGGATAAATCAACAGCGCTTTACCTTCGATTTATCACCCGCAATCAATCTATAGATGGAGTCTATCATGAGAAAACTATTAACCATGGTTCTGCTACTTGTTAGCCCGTACGTATTTGCCGCCGATGAAATCTACACCGGATTCTTTAGCAGCAAGGCACTCGATGGCTACGATACTGTCGCGTATTTCACTTCCGGTAAGCCCGTCGAAGGCAGTCAAAAATTCAGCACCGAGTACAAGGGTGCAGACTGGTATTTCTCTTCTGAAAAGAATTTGACTTTATTTGTTAATAATCCTGAAAAATATGCCCCTCAATATGGAGGTTATTGCGCTTGGGCTGTATCAGCCAAGAGCGACTTTGCACCTGGAGACCCTCATCAATGGACGATTGTTGATAACAAGCTTTACCTCAACTACGACCAGGAGATTAAGCAACGCTGGGAGCAAGACCAAGCACAACATATCCAACAAGCCGATAAAGTTTGGCCGAAACTGATCAAGTAAGGGAATAACGATGACATTCACTCCAACCAAGCATATCCCTGCGGCATTTATCGCGTTTGTGTTTATTCAGTCACTGTTTTTTAAGTTCACTGGCTCATACGAGACTGAACATATCTTTGGCACTCTCGCGACATGGTCTGGACTAAGTTGGTTCGGCTCGCTTGGCGGCTATTTAATTGGATTCGCGGAATTGATTGCTGCTATTTTGCTATTCACACGCTGGCATGGCCTTGGAGCCATCATGACAGTGGGAATTATGAGTGGCGCGATTTTCTTCCACCTGTTTACGCCACTCGGCATTCAAATGCCTGAGTTCAATACAGCGGGTGACATTGTCGGTTATGACGGCGGGTTATTGTTTGGTATGGCATGCCTAGTCTGGTTATGCGGTGCATTTTTAAGTGTGAAAGATTTCAAGAATCAAGACGGTTTCCTAAACAACTTTAGTCAATAAGGTAGCTTCATTATGATTGATAGTCCTTTTCGTTTACCACGTTACACACCTTTTGGTTTAGGTGAGTCTGTTGTCGAGTGGGCAACTGGGCTATCTAAGCTAGACAAACTCTATCAAGATAGACCGAACGAGTTATCTAGCTTTGAGTTTATGCATCACACTCTATCGGCACTCAATATCGACTATTCGGTTTCATCTGGAACCACAGAGAATATTCCAGAAGATGGGCCTGTGGTGATTGTGGCCAATCATCCTCTTGGCGCGATTGAAGGCGTGATCCTTGCTGATCTCGTAGGATCGGTAAGGAAAGATGTAAAGGTACTGGCGAATGAGTTGCTCAAGCGACTGCCTGAACTGGATGATCTTTTCATCGGAGTCGATGTCTTTAATAGCAAAGAATCGAAACGAACCAACGCCAAAGCGATTCGAGATGCCAATCGTCACTTAGCAGATGGTGGACTGCTGATTGTGTTCCCTGCGGGCGAAGTCTCGAGTTACCGCAAAGGGGCAAAGACACTGACAGACATCGAATGGAGCAAATCGGTAGCCAAATTCGTCAAACGTCATCAAGCCACTACGGTACCTATCTTTATCAATGGTAAAAACAGTGAGCTTTTCTATCAAGCTGGCCGTGTCCATCCACTATTAAGAACAGCTCTACTCGGCCGTGAACTCCTCAATAAGCAAGCGACCACGATCGCTATCTCTATTGGCTCTTCGATTCCATATTCAGAAATAAAATCGTTTGAACAAGAAATGGATATCGTCAACTACCTGCGACTCAATACCTACCTGATGAGTCAACAAGATAGCCCGAACACACCAATCCACGCGCCCTCTTTTGATACTCAAGTGATTGCTCCGATTCCACAAGAAGTATTGGCAATAGAGATAAATTCACTCCCTGAAGAGATGAAACTGCTCGAGCAAGGTGACTTCGAGGTCTACTGCACGCCAAGCCAATCTATCCCTAACTTAATGCGCGAGATTGGTCGAGTCAGAGAAGAAAGCTTTAGAGAAGTCGGAGAAGGCAGCGGCCTTGCCTGTGACTTGGATGAGTATGACCTTTACTACCATCAACTGTTTGTGTGGAATAAAACTAAAGCAGAACTAGTCGGTGCGTATCGACTCGGTATGGTCGACAAGCTAATCGCTGAGCATGGGCTTGATAAGCTCTACTCTCGTAGCCTGTTTAACTACAATCAAGAGTTCATTGACACCTTAGATAACAGTATTGAACTAGGACGCTCCGTAGTGAGTAAACCTTATCAAAAGAGTCTTAACTCACTGTTACTATTATGGAAAGGCATCGCGGCCTTTGTATATCACCACCCTCAATATACCCATTTATTTGGTCCGGTAAGTATCAGTAATGATTACAGCCACAATGCACGATTATTGATAGCGACCACCTTATCCATACATCATTACGATGAACAAAAGGCGAACCTGGTTTCTCCTTCGTCACCACTCAATACCAGTAATAATGTGTTCTGGCAGAATCACCTACTATCGTCATTGGCGAGTGTCCCTCTGCTTTCTAAAGTGTTGGCTCGTATGGAGCAAGGAAAAGGCCTACCAGTACTGCTTCGCCAATACCTGGGGATGAACGGTAAACTGGTGTGCTTTAACGTCGACCCATCGTTTAATGATGCTTTGGATGGCTTGATTGTCGTCAACCTCAAGAAGGTACCATTGAAAACTCTAGGCAAATATATGGGCCGAGAACTTGCTCAAGACTATCTAGAGCAGCATTCAAAGCGTTAGGTCATTAATACTGACCCTATATTGATATTCAAATTCTGTACCTCTCCCCAAATAAGTGCGATGATTTCGACACTTATTTGGGCTAGGTCACCTTCATGCACACGTCTTTTATCGAACAACTACAAAGCTTTGGTTTCTCTGAAAATCAGATTGAATCTCTATTAGCCGTCGCAAAGCCCCTTGAGCTCCCAACAAGACACATCCTGATCAATCAAGGTGAGATGGCGAGTTCAATCTACTTTGTGCTTGAAGGCTTATGTCATGCTTGTTACCTCACTAATGACGGAAAACAATACAGTAAAGAATTCTACTGGGAACAAGACTGGATCATAGGCTTTGAGAGCTTGATAAAAAACCAAGCGTCCCCTTACCTATTAGAAACGCTCACACCCATCACCATGTTAGAACTGCCAATGAACGCCGTAATCGAGTGGCGAGCATCAAACAACCCTCTATACCTAAAGTTGTTAGAAACTCAGCTCATGCATAAAGAAAACAAAGAACGCTTTATGCTGCTCTATACTCCTGAACAACGTTACCAACTGTTCTGCGAACATTATCCTGATCTTGAACAGCGCTTGAACGACAATCAAATTGCCGCTTACCTAGGAATAACCGCCATCAGCCTTAGCAGAATTAAAAGTCGAATTAACAATAGTTAATGCCAACAATCATCGCGCATAGTACATTCAGAGCATCGATAATCTCTGGATGTAAACATGATCACTTGGCACTCAATTCCTTTTTCTGAACTCTCAACACAACAACTGTATCAACTACTTAAATTAAGAGTCGATGTATTTGTGGTTGAGCAAACTTGTCCTTATCCAGAGCTCGACGGCAAAGATATACTCACAGGTGTTGAGCACCTACTTGGTTATTCTGATAAAGAGTTAGTAGCGTGTGCACGCATACTCCCTCCTGGCACCACATACGATAACGTCAGTATCGGTCGTGTCTCGACCAAGCAATCAGCAAGAGGAAATGGCTTAGGGCACCAATTGATAAAAGAGGCATTGATTCGTTGTGAAGAACTTTGGCCAAACGCGACCATAGACATCGGTGCACAAGAACACCTAGAAAACTTCTATGCAAGCCATGGGTTCAATACGGTGTCTGAGATGTATCTGGAAGATGATATTCCACATCTAGACATGAGATTAGAGAAATAATGTCGAATATCACTGTCGGTATTTTATTACTGATTGCAGGTAACTTGTTTGCCTCGTTTTCCGACGTAACGGTAAAACTGTTGAATGGCGAAGTGCCGCCACTTCAGTATATTTTTTTCCGACAGTTGATATCTCTGATCATCATTACGCCTTTGTGGCTGCAGCAGAAAAAAGAAAAACGGCACTTAAAACAAGCTAAAATAACCTTCATACGAGGGCAGCTTATCTTAATCGGTAGTGGATGTATGGTTGTTGCAATCACTCACTTATCTTTGGCCACCGCTAATGCTGTATTTTATGTCGCGCCCTTATTGATGTTGCCTCTATCGATGTTTCTACTAAAAGAGCAACCAGCACTCGGTAAAGTTATCGCCACCACAATAGGCTTTATTGGTGCGCTGATTGTATTGAGACCTTCGCAATTTCATTGGGCAGCGCTGTTTGCTTTGGGGACAGCACTCACTCTCGCACTATTTAATGTACTCGTAAGAAAGCTTCCTAGTGAACAAACCGTCATCACAACACTGTGGTGGACAACGCTATTTTCCATTCCTGCATCATTGATACTGTGCTTTCTATACTGGCAACCCGTGTCTGTCGAGCACTTGGGATACATAGCCCTGAGTGCAACACTCATATTAAGCTATAACGGCTTTGCCGTTTCCGCTTACCAAAAAGCTCATTCCAACCAAATAGCATTAGCTGAATATTCAGGATTAGTCTTTGTCGCACTTATAGGTGCGCTATGGTTTAACGAGATTCCAGACACATTAACTTTTACCGGAATAATGCTCATTATCTTACCACTAGCACCTTTTAAGCGACCAAAAAAAAGAGCTAACGCTTAGCTCTTTTTATCACTGATCTATGTCTATGAAGTGCCTTAACTAACGGGTCAGAATCGCTCTATTTGCTTCGACCAAAACCACCGTCAGACAGTCTAAAGAACATTACCGAAGTATCACCCTTCTCTAGCTGAAGAATATCCAGTTGCCCAGTCTCAGCAAGTTTGAAACGAACGAGCTGACCCTTGCGGATCTGGCTTAGTGGCTTATCAGCACCTTCAATACGAACCAAGGCATTAAGATCAGACAATGGCAAATCATTATTTCGGAAAACCTGCGCTAGAGTATCTCCTTGTTTAACAAGGTACTCTTGCCAATTACTGGGTTCTGATGAATTGCTTTTGGCATTTTGCTGTTCACTTAAACCAACGGTGTTTATCTCAAGCTCAACGCGCGATGTTATCGGAGCAGAATCCACTTTCGGTTCTGGTAGCGGCACAAAAAGTAAAATTAATACAATCGGCGAAATCACCATCAATAATCTCTGGTGCAGCTTTGGTAATGAACTCCAAGTTTCCGTTATCGAAGTCTTCATCTTCTTTATATCGATTGAGTTCAATTTCGCTTTTATCTGTTCCAGTCGAACCTTGAGCTCTGCTAAGTGGTCAACTTTTTGCTTTTTCTTTTGACGACGATTCATGCCACTGCGTCCTATATATTGAATAACTACAGTATAAAAACCAAAGTACCAACAGTATAGATCTTTCCGTCACAACGGAGAGCAAAGCGAGAAAATTGACATCCCTGTGATATCAGCACGGTAAAGCACAAGTGATCATAGGCTAGCCGTTTCTTCACGCTGCTAATACTGGTATTCTTACCCTTTTCGTACTGACAAAAAGAGTGACTTTTCATGTCTGAAGTAAAATTTGAAACTGTAGAGCAAAAAGCTAGCTACGGTATCGGTCTACAAATGGGCCAACAACTTGCTGGTTCTGGTCTTGAAGGCCTAAACGTTGACGCAATTGCTGCTGGTATCGCAACAGCTCTAGTTGGTGACATGCCAGCTATCGAAGTTGACGAAATCAACAACGCACTACAAGAACTACACACTCGTGGTGAAGCTGCACGTCAAGAACTAGCTAAAGCTGCTGCTGCAGATGGCGAAGCTTTTCTAGCTGACAACGCTCTTCGTTCAGAAGTAACAGTTCTTGAGTCTGGTCTTCAATACGAAGTACTAACTGAAGGTACTGGTGAAATCCCAACTGCAGACAAGCAAGTGCGTGTTCACTACCATGGCGAACTAACTGACGGTACTGTTTTCGACAGCTCTGTATCTCGCGGTCAACCAGCTGAATTCCCAGTAACTGGCGTAATTCAAGGCTGGGTACAAGCTCTACAAATGATGCCTGTTGGCTCTAAGTGGAAGCTATACATCCCTCAAGATCTAGCATACGGTGAGCGTGGCGCAGGTGCTGCAATCCCACCATTTGCTGCTCTAGTATTTGAAGTAGAACTTCTAGCTATTCTTTAATTTTTATAAAAAGCCTCAGTAAAACAAATTACTATATAGGCAAATAAAATTAAAATAATCCAACGGCGATGTGACTACATCGCCGTTTTTCGTTTATAGTGGAAGAGTAAATGACTTTATTACTTAAGGACAAATAATGAAGAAAGTACTCATCACTGTTTTAAGCAGCCTTGCTGTTGTCTCTTGCGCTAGCACTAGCGATTCTGGCACAACCAGTTCTAATTCTGATACCAACTATTCCCAATTGACTCAAACTGCACTTATGGCTGCGGTGAATATGTGGTCTCAACAAAATGAAACAACACCTCTGGCAGATACCGTTGCCAATCAAGCATCAGTTACGAGCGATCAAGCTGTTGGCGGGATTGGTTCGATGCTAGCTCTTGCACAGAATTCACTTGGCACAGCAGATAACAACGAGCTTGCGTCACTCATTCCAGGAATGTCTACGCTTGAATCTACTGGCCTAACATCGGTACTAAATTCTCAAGGCGCGGTTGAAAGTGCTTTCTCAGGTTTAGGAATGGATTCGTCAATGATCAGCACGTTTGCGCCAATCATTCTTCAAGCACTTCAATCCCAAGGTGCGACCAGTGGCCTAATGGATTCACTTGCAGCTGTTTGGCAATAAGATTAGCGATTAGCGATTAGCGGAATAATATCGATAAGAAGAGCACAGAGGTGCTCTTTTTTGTACGTGGAAGAAAGGAGATACGAGATATTTTTGGAAAATGGCTCAGATCAAGCAAGTAAAAATGCCAAACATCATGGTACAAGTTCTTAATGTACATTTCCTTACTCTACAGATACAAAAAAGCCGAGCTAATGCTCGGCTTTTGTATTAAGAATCTAGTTTAGATTACTCAGCAGCTTCTTCAGCAGCTGGGCGGTCTACAAGCTCAATGTAAGCCATTGGAGCTTTATCACCAGTACGGAAACCACATTTAAGAATGCGAGTGTAACCACCTTGGCGAGCCGCGAAACGCGGGCCTAGTTCATTAAATAGTTTTGCTACCACTTCGTTATCACGAGTGCGAGCAAATGCAAGACGACGGTTAGCAACACTGTCTGTCTTAGCTAGGGTAATCAATGGCTCAATTACGCGACGTAGTTCTTTTGCTTTTGGCACGGTAGTTTTAATAACTTCGTGACGAACAAGAGAGCTAGCCATGTTGCTGAACATCGCTTTGCGATGACTGCTGTTGCGGTTGAGTTGACGACCACTTTTACGATGGCGCATGACCTAATCCTTCTAACTTTTCGATTAATCTTCAGCGATTGACGCTGGTGGCCAGTTTTCTAGGCGCATGCCTAGAGAAAGACCACGTGAAGCAAGCACATCTTTAATCTCTGTAAGAGATTTCTTACCAAGGTTTGGCGTTTTAAGTAGCTCAACCTCAGTGCGCTGTACAAGATCACCGATGTAGTGAATCGCTTCTGCTTTCAAACAGTTAGCAGAGCGAACTGTTAGTTCAAGATCGTCTACAGGACGTAGTAGGATAGGATCGAATTCTGGCTTCTCTTCCTTCTCCTCAGGTACACGTACATCACGAAGATCTACGAACGCATCCAATTGTTCAGCTAAAATAGTAGCTGCGCGACGGATTGCTTCCTCAGGTTCTAGAGTACCGTTCGTTTCCATATCGATAACAAGCTTGTCTAAATCAGTACGTTGTTCTACACGTGCCGCTTCTACAGCGTAAGCGATTTTATCAACCGGGCTGTAAGTAGCATCAACTAGTAGACGACCGATAGGACGCTCATCTTCTTCAGTATGGATACGAGCTGAAGCTGGAACGTAACCACGACCACGTTCTACTTTGATACGCATAGCGATCTCAGCATTGTCATCCGTTAGGTGACAAATTACGTGCTCAGGGTTAGCGATCTCTACATCACCATCGTGGGTGATGTCACCTGCAACAACAGGGCCTGAGCCTGATTTGTTCAGTGTAATAAACACTTCATCTTTGCCTTCAGCAACGCGTACAGCTAAACCTTTAAGGTTTAGAAGGATTTCCAGGATATCTTCCTGAACGCCTTCTTTAGTGCTGTATTCGTGTAGCACACCTTCAATTTCAACTTCTGTTACGGCACAACCCGGCATAGAAGATAGAAGAATGCGGCGAAGAGCATTACCTAGAGTGTGGCCGAAACCGCGCTCTAATGGCTCAAGAGTTACTTTCGCGTGTGTCGTATTGATCTGTTCAATGTCAACAAGACGCGGCTTAAGAAATTCTGTTACAGAACCCTGCATTGTGTCCTCTCTTTTTTTAACCTTACTTAGAGTAAAGTTCGACGATCAAGTGTTCATTGATGTCAGCTGATAGGTCAGAACGCTCAGGCATACGCTTGAATGTACCTTCCATTTTGCCAGCATCTACTTCAATCCAAGTTGGCTTTTCACGTTGTTCAGCAACTTCTAGAGCCGCTTTAATACGAGATTGCTGTTTAGCTTTCTCGCGGATAGAAACAACGTCGTTTGCCGCTACTTTGAAAGAAGGAACGTTTACAACTTTACCGTTAACTAGGATAGACTTGTGGCTAACTAGTTGACGAGATTCAGCACGAGTAGCGCCAAAACCCATACGGTAAACTACGTTATCAAGACGACCTTCAAGAAGCTGAAGCAGGTTTGCACCCGTGTTGCCTTTAAGACGTGCAGCTTCTTTGTAGTAGTTGCGGAATTGTTTTTCTAGAACGCCATAGATACGACGAACTTTTTGCTTCTCACGAAGCTGAACGCCATACTCAGATAGACGACCGCGACGAGCGCCGTGTACACCTGGTGCGTTATCAATTTTACACTTGGTATCGATCGCACGGACACCAGACTTAAGGAATAAGTCAGTACCTTCGCGACGGCTAAGCTTCAGCTTAGGACCCAAATATCTTGCCATGATCTTTCTCCAATATTCCTAGAAACGAAACTTAAACGCGACGTTTCTTAGGTGGACGACAACCGTTATGAGGGATTGGTGTCGCATCAACAATGTTAGTGATACGGAAACCAGCAGCGTTCAGTGCACGAACAGTAGATTCGCGACCTGGACCTGGACCCTTAACCATAACTTCCAAGTTCTTTAGGCCATATTCTTTAGCCATTTCACCACAACGCTCAGCTGCAACTTGTGCTGCGAACGGAGTAGATTTACGAGAACCACGGAAACCTGAACCACCTGCTGTAGCCCATGCAAGAGCATTGCCTTGACGGTCAGTGATAGTTACGATTGTGTTGTTGAAAGAAGCATGAATGTGCGCTACGCCATCAGCTACTTGCTTGCGTACGCGCTTACGCGCGCGAGTTGGTTGTTTTGCCATTGTACTCTACCTTATCCGACTATTTCTTGATCGGCTTGCGCGGACCCTTACGGGTGCGAGCGTTGGTTTTAGTACGCTGTCCACGTAGTGGTAGACTGCGACGATGACGAAGACCGCGGTAACAGCCAAGGTCCATAAGACGCTTGATGTTCATCGATACTTCACGACGTAGATCACCTTCTACAGTGTATTTAGCTACACCATCACGCAGTTGATCGATCTGCTCTTCAGTTAGTTCACTGATCTTAGCATCTTCAGCAATACCCACTTCAGCTAGAATAGCTTGAGAGCGAGTTTTACCAATACCGTAGATTGCAGTAAGTGCAATTACAGAATGCTTATGATCAGGAATGTTAATGCCGGCTATACGGGCCATTATTCACTCCTAAGGGGTTCATAAAAGAATTATCCGCAGCAAAGCCCGTTATGGATACGCTGCGGCATACTACTTCTTTTGCACGCAAAAGGTAGGCCGAGGAATATACTCGACTCTACCTAGTATTTCAAGTAAAAATTTCTGCTGATTAGCCTTGGCGTTGCTTATGCTTTGGCTCACTGCAAATCACGCGAACGACACCGTTACGCTTGATAACTTTACAGTTACGGCAGATTTTTTTAACGGAAGCACGAACTTTCATTGCTAAACTCCGTAAATGGAATCGAAATAATTACTACCGAATTAACGGCCGTAACCTTTCAGATTCGCTTTCTTTAACACAGAATCATACTGTTGTGACATCAGATGAGTCTGTACCTGTGCCATGAAATCCATGATAACTACCACTACGATTAGTAGTGATGTGCCGCCGAAGTAGAAACGAACGTTCCACGCGACCATCATGAATTCAGGAATCAGACATATAAAAGTAATGTATAGAGCGCCCGCAAGGGTTAGTCTAGTCATCACTTTATCGATATATTTCGCTGTCTGCTCACCTGGGCGGATACCGGGTACGAATGCACCAGACTTCTTCAAGTTATCAGCTGTCTCGCGAGGGTTAAACACCAACGCTGTATAGAAGAAACAGAAGAAGATTATAGCTGCTGCATAAAGCATTACATACAAAGGTTGACCTGGGCTAAGAGCTAATGACACGTCAGTTAACCAACCGAACGCGCTGCTTTCACCATTTTGACCAAACCACTGCGCTAATGTTCCTGGGAACAAAATAATACTTGATGCAAAAATCGCTGGAATAACACCTGCCATATTAATCTTAAGAGGCAAGTGAGAGCTTTGTGCTGCAAAAACTTTACGACCTTGTTGACGTTTCGCATAGTTAACGACGATACGACGTTGACCACGTTCCATGAAAACTACGAAGTAAATAACAGCAAAAGACAATACAGCAATCAACAGCAGAAGAAGCACATGCAATTCACCTTGACGCGCTTGCTCGATTGTTTGACCGATTGCAGAAGGCAATCCAGCAACAATACCTGCAAAAATCAGAATGGAAATACCATTACCGATTCCTCGCTCAGTGATTTGTTCACCTAACCACATTAAAAACATGGTACCAGTTACTAAACTCACGGTAGCAATAAGCGTAAACATGGTTTGGTTGATAACAACCAGATTGTCGACCATGTTTGGTAAGCCTGTTGCGATACCAATAGCTTGGAATGTTGCAAGTACAAGCGTGCCGTAGCGTGTATATTGGCTTATCTTACGACGGCCTGCTTCACCCTCTTTCTTGAGTTCCGCTAACGCTGGATGAACTACAGTTAGCAATTGGACTACAATCGATGCCGAAATGTACGGCATGATACCCAATGCTAATATAGATGCACGCTCAAGAGCACCACCGGAGAACATGTTAAACATTTCAACGATGGTACCTTTTTGCTGATCGAACAAATCGGCAAGTACAGCTGCGTCAATACCAGGGATCGGCACAAAAGAGCCGGCTCGGAATACTAAAAGTGCACCAATTACGAATAATAAGCGCGACTTTAGTTCACTTAAGCCGCTCTGAGCACTACGAAAATCTTGTCCTGGTTTCTTAGCCATCTGTACCTCGTTCCTCGAGATTATTCCTCGATTTTACCGCCTGCAGCTTCGATTGCAGCTTTAGCGCCTTTAGTCACGCGTAGACCTTTAACAGTCACAGCTTTGCTTAGGTCACCAGAAAGAACGATCTTAACAAATTCGATGTTCTTAGTGATAACGTTAGCAGCTTTAAGGCTGTTAAGATCAACTACGTCACCTGTTACTTTCGCTAGCTCAGCTAGACGAACTTCAGCAGACACTAGGCTCTTACGAGAAGTGAAACCGAATTTAGGTAGACGTTGTTTTAGAGGCATTTGACCGCCTTCAAAACCTGGACGAACAGAGCCGCCAGAACGTGACTTTTGACCTTTGTGACCGCGGCCACCTGTTTTACCAAGGCCAGAACCGATACCACGACCTACACGCTTCTTAGAAGGTTTAGAGCCAGCAGCCGGTGATAGAGTATTCAAACGCATTCTGATTACTCCTCAATCTTAACCATGTAGTAAACCTTGTTGATCATACCGCGTACGCACGGTGTATCTTCAAGTTCTACTGTATGGTTGATGCGACGAAGACCTAGACCTTTAAGGCACGCTTTGTGCTTAGGTAGGCGACCAATTGAGCTTTTAGTTTGAGTTACTTTAATAGTTGCCATCGTGTTCTTACTCCGAAATAGATTCAACAGTTAGACCACGTTTAGCAGCAACCATTTCTGGTGACTTAACGTCTACTAGAGCACCAATCGTTGCACGAACGATATTGATAGGGTTCGTTGAACCGTATGCTTTAGAAAGTACGTTATGTACGCCCGCAACTTCAAGTACAGCACGCATTGCACCACCGGCAATAACACCTGTACCTTCTGCAGCTGGCTGCATGTAAACTTTAGAGCCCGAATGACGACCTTTCACCGGGTGGTGAAGAGTGCCTTCGTTAAGCGCAACAGTAACCATGTTACGACGCGCTTTTTCCATTGCTTTTTGAATCGCAGCAGGTACTTCACGAGCTTTGCCGTAACCGAAACCTACGCGACCATTACCGTCACCAACTACTGTTAGTGCAGTGAAGCTCATGATTCGACCACCTTTAACCGTCTTAGATACACGGTTAACAGCGATCAGCTTTTCTTGCAAATCATTAGCTTGTTGTTGTTCTTTAGCCATCTTCCAACCCTACCTTAGAATTTCAGACCAGCTTCGCGAGCAGATTCTGCTAGCGCCGCTACTCGACCGTGGTATTGGAAACCAGAACGATCGAATGCAACCGAAGCTACGCCTTTTTCAAGAGCGCGCTCAGCAACAGCTTTACCAACTGCTTTAGCTGCATCAACGTTACCAGTGTTCTTAACTTGCTCACGGATCGCTTTTTCTACAGTAGAAGCAGCTGCGATAACCTCAGAGCCGTTTGCCGCGATAACTTGTGCGTAAACATGGCGAGGAGTACGGTGTACTACCAAGCGAGTTGCGCCAAGTTCTGCAATCTTACGACGTGCACGTGTAGCACGACGGATGCGAGATGCTTTCTTATCCATAGTGATACCTTACTTCTTCTTAGCTTCTTTAGTACGCACATTTTCATCTGCGTAACGAACACCTTTACCTTTGTAAGGCTCAGGAGCACGGTAAGAACGAATGTCAGCCGCAACTTGACCTACTACTTGCTTATCGCAACCAGTAATAATGATCTCAGTTTGGCTAGGGCACTCAGCTTTAATACCTTCAGGTAGAGCGTGCTCTACTGGGTGAGAAAAACCAAGAGTTAGACCTACAGAGTTGCCTTTCATAGCAGCACGGTAACCAACACCCTTAAGAGTTAGCTTCTTAGTGAAGCCCTCAGTAACACCCACAACCATGTTGTTAACTAGAGCGCGAGCTGTACCAGCTTGTGCCCATGCGTTAGCAACACCTTCTTTCGGACCGAAAGTTAGGTTGTTTTCTTCTTGTGCAATAACTACGGCGCTGTTAAGAACGCGAGTAAGCTCACCTTTGCTACCTTTTACAGTAACTTCTTGGCCGTTTAGTTTCACCTCTACGCCAGCTGGAATAGCGACAGGTGCTTTAGCAACACGAGACATAATCTACTCCTTAAGCTACGTAACAGATGATTTCACCGCCAAGACCTGCTTTACGAGCAGCACGGTCAGACATCAGACCCTTGGAAGTAGAAACAACTGCAATACCAAGACCACCCATCACTGTAGGTAAAGAGTCTTTATTTTTATAAACTCTTAGACCAGGACGTGATACACGCTTGATTTGCTCGATTACAGGTTTAGCTTGGAAGTACTTAAGAGTAACTTCTAGCTCAGGTTTTGCTTCGCTGTCAACAGCGAAGTCTACGATGTAACCTTCAGCTTTAAGTAATGCAGCAATTGCAACTTTAAGCTTTGAAGAAGGCATTTTTACAGCAACTTTGTTTGCTGCCTGACCGTTACGAACGCGGGTCAGCATATCCGAAATCGGATCTTGCATGCTCATAAGATTTACTCCAAATGATTAAGTGGCAATTACCAGCTAGCCTTACGAAGACCCGGAATCTCGCCTTTCATGCAAGCTTCACGAACCTTAATGCGGCTTAGACCGAATTTACGTAGGTAACCGTGTGGACGACCAGTTTGGTTGCAACGGTTGCGCTGACGTGATGCACTTGAATCACGTGGAAGAGATTGCAGTTTAAGAACCGCATTCCAACGATCTTCTTCAGATGCGTTTACATCGCTAATGATAACTTTTAGCGCAGAACGCTTTTCAGCGAACTTAGCTACTAGTTTTGCACGTTTAGCTTCACGTGCTTTCATTGATTGTTTAGCCATAACAGTAACCCTACCCTTACTTACGGAATGGGAAGTTAAAGGCAGCCAGCAGAGCTCGGCCTTCCTCATCGGAACCCGCAGAAGTCGTGATAGTGATATCAAGACCGCGGACGCGATCGACTTTATCGTAGTCGATTTCCGGAAAGATGATTTGCTCGCGAACGCCCATGCTGTAGTTACCGCGACCGTCAAAAGACTTAGCGCTAACACCACGGAAATCACGTACACGTGGAAGTGCAATAGAGATTAAACGCTCTAAAAATTCCCACATGCGCTCACCACGCAAGGTTACTTTACAACCAATTGGGTAGCCTTCACGAATTTTGAAACCAGCTACAGATTTACGCGCTTTAGTGATAAGTGGCTTTTGACCAGAGATCGTTGCCATATCAGCTGCTGCGTTTTCTAGCAGTTTCTTATCGTTGATTGCTTCACCAACGCCCATGTTTAGGGTGATTTTCTCAATCCTAGGGACTTGCATGACGCTTGTGTAGCTGAACTCTTTGGTAAGCTCAGCGACTACAGACGACTTGTAGTAATCATGCAGTTTCGCCATAGTAGAACTCCAAATTACTTCTAATTAGTTAGAAACAGTTTCGCCGTTAGATTTGAAGAAACGAACTTTCTTGCCATCTTCGATACGGAAACCGATACGGTCTGCTTTACCAGTAGCCGCGTTAAAAACAGCAACGTTAGAAGCATCAATAGCTGCTTCTTGTTCAACGATGCCACCTTGTTGACCTAGAGCCGGAACCGGCTTTTGGTGTTTCTTAACAAGGTTGATGCCTTCAACGATAACTTTACCAGTTGTCAGAACCTTAGTTACTTTACCTTTCTTGCCTTTATCTTTACCAGCAAGAATGATTACTTCGTCATTACGACGGATTTTAGCTGCCATGTTGCCGCTCCTTACAGAACTTCAGGTGCTAGTGATACAATCTTCATGAATTTCGCGTTACGAAGTTCACGAGTCACAGGACCAAAGATACGTGTGCCGACTGGTTGCTCAGTAGTGTCATTTAACAATACACAAGCATTACTGTCGAAGCGAATGACAGAACCGTCTGGGCGACGAACGCCTTTACGGGTGCGCACTACTACCGCCTTCAGAACATCACCTTTCTTTACTTTTCCGCGAGGAATCGCTTCCTTCACTGTAACCTTGATGACGTCACCGATATGTGCATAACGGCGGTGAGAGCCACCCAGAACCTTAATACACATTACCTTGCGCGCGCCAGAGTTATCTGCTGCGTCAAGTGTACTTTGCATCTGGATCATTGTTAGTGCTCCGCTAAATATTAAAACTAGACCCTCTCGGGTCGGGCTGCCTCTTTAAAAGGGACGCGAATTGTACCACCCTTTTTTTAAATTGGGTAGACAAAAAACAAGCGGCTCCAAAAAATAATTTGGAGCCGCTTATAAGTTATAGAATTACAAAGATTAAATCTTCGCTTTTTCTAGAACTTTAACCAATGTCCAAGACTTAGTCTTAGACAGAGGACGACACTCAGCGATTTCAACTTTGTCGCCTAGGCCACAAGTGTTGTCTTCGTCGTGTGCGTGTACTTTAGTCGTGCGTTTGATGAACTTGCCGTAAATCGGGTGTTTTACAGTACGTTCAATAGCAACAACGATAGACTTGTCCATCTTGTCACTTACTACACGGCCTTGCTGGATGCGGTTAGTTTCGCTCATTATGCGCCTGCCTTTTCAGTCAAAACAGTTTTCACACGTGCGATGTCACGGCGTACAGCTTTTAGAGTATGAGTTTGCTGAAGTTGACCAGTTGCAGCTTGCATGCGCAAGTTGAACTGTTCACGTAGCAAATTCAATAGCTCAGCGTTAAGCTCTTCAACGTTCTTTTCGCGTAGATCTTGTGCTTTCATCACATCACCTGCTTAGTTACAAAAGTAGTTTTAACAGGCAGTTTACGTGCCGCTAGGCGGAACGCTTCACGTGCCAACTCTTCAGGTACGCCATTCATCTCGTACATAACTTTGCCTGGTTGGATTTGAGCAACCCAGTACGCAACTGAACCTTTACCTTTACCTTGACGAACTTCAAGAGGCTTTTCAGTAATCGGTTTGTCTGGGAAAACACGGATCCAGATTTGACCTTGACGCTTAATGTGACGTGTCATAGCACGACGTGCCGCTTCGATTTGACGTGCAGTCAGACGACCACGGCCAACAGCTTTAAGACCGAATTCGCCGAAGCTTACTTCAGTACCTTTAGCTAGACCACGGTTACGACCAGTCATAACCTTGCGGAACTTAGTACGTTTTGGTTGTAGCATCGTTCGACTCCTTACTTACGGCCTTTACGCTGCTTCTTAGGCTTATCGCCTTTTGGCTCTACTGCGTTAGCAGCTGGCATACCGCCTAGAATCTCACCTTTGAAGATCCAAACTTTAATGCCGATCACACCGTATTGAGTGTGAGCCGAAGAAGTTGCGTAATCAATGTCTGCACGTAGAGTGTGTAGAGGCACACGGCCTTCACGGTACCACTCTGAACGTGCGATTTCAGCACCGCCAAGACGGCCGCCTACTTGTACTTTGATGCCTTTAGCGCCTAGACGCATAGCATTTTGTACCGCACGCTTCATTGCACGACGGAACATAACACGACGCTCTAGTTGAGACGCGATGCTATCAGCTACAAGCTGACCATCTAGCTCAGGCTTACGTACTTCAGCGATGTTAATTTGCGCTGGTACACCTGCGATTTTAGCTACAGCTGCGCGTAGCTTCTCTACGTCTTCACCTTTCTTACCGATAACAACGCCAGGGCGAGCAGTGTGAATAGTCACACGGATGCTCTTAGCTGGACGCTCGATAACGATACGAGATAATGATGCTTTTTGTAGTTCCTTTGTAAGGAACTGACGTACCTTGAAGTCGCCGTCTAGGTTGTCAGCGAATTCGTTGGTATTAGCAAACCATGTAGCATTCCAAGGCTTAACGATGCCAAGACGAATACCATTAGGATGTACTTTCTGACCCATTGCTTACTCTCCTAGTCTTTAGCGATCTGCTACAACAATAGTGATGTGGCTTGAACGCTTCAAGATACGATCCGCACGACCTTTAGCACGAGGCATAATACGCTTCATGATAGGGCCCTCATCTACGAAGATTTTAGCGACATTTAGATCGTCGATATCTGCACCTTCGTTATGTTCCGCGTTAGCGATAGCTGACTCAAGAACTTTCTTAACTAATACAGCAGCTTTTTTGTTGCTGAAAGTTAGAATTTCTAGAGCCTGGTCTACCGACTTACCGCGAATTTGGTCTGCAACTAAGCGAGCTTTCTGTGGAGAAATACGAGCAAAGTTATGTTTAGCTAAAGCTTCCATCATCTACTCCTTATTTCTTCTTAGCTTTCTTATCTGCAGCATGACCGCGATAAGTACGAGTTGGTGCAAATTCGCCCAGTTTGTGACCGATCATTTCTTCGGTAACGAAAACTGGAACGTGCTGACGACCATTATGGACAGCGATGGTCAAACCAATCATTGTTGGGATGATCATTGAGCGACGGGACCAAGTCTTAATAGGCTTTTTGTCTCCGCTTTCCACCGCTTTCTCTACCTTCTTCAGCAAGTGTAGGTCAATAAAAGGACCTTTCTTGAGAGAACGTGGCATGGCGATTCCTCTTTATAAATTATTTAGTGCGACGACGTACGATGTACTTGTCAGTGCGCTTGTTCTTACGAGTCTTGAAGCCCTTAGTAGGAACGCCCCAAGGAGATACTGGGTGACGACCACCAGATGTGCGGCCTTCACCACCACCATGTGGGTGATCCACCGGGTTCATTACTACACCACGTACGGTTGGACGTACGCCGCGCCAGCGTGAAGCACCAGCTTTACCAAGTTCACGTAGCATATGCTCAGAGTTACCAACTTCACCGATCGTTGCACGACCTTCAGAAAGTACTTTGCGCATTTCACCAGAACGTAGACGGATAGTTACGTATGCACCATCGCGAGCGATGATTTGAGCATAAGCACCAGCCGAACGAGCTAGTTGAGCACCTTTACCAGGCTTAAGTTCAACACAGTGTACAGTAGAACCTACTGGGATGTTGCGCATCGGCAGAGTGTTACCTGCTTTGATTGCAGCATCTACGCCAGATTGAATCTGGTCGCCTGCGTTAACACCTTTAGGTGCAATGATGTAACGACGCTCACCGTCTGCGTACAGAACTAGAGCGATGTTAGCACTACGGTTTGGATCGTATTCTAGACGCTCAACTTTCGCTGGGATGCCATCTTTAGTACGTTTGAAGTCAATTACACGGTAATGGTGCTTATGACCACCACCGATGTGACGTACTGTAATACGACCGTTGTTGTTACGACCACCGTTCTTAGAGTTTTTCTCTAGAAGTGGTGCGTATGGCTTACCCTTGTGTAGGTCAGCGTTAACAACTTTAACGACGTGACGACGACCAGGGGAAGTCGG
This sequence comes from Vibrio sp. PSi01, assembly GCF_054960695.1. Taxonomy (NCBI): domain Bacteria; kingdom Pseudomonadati; phylum Pseudomonadota; class Gammaproteobacteria; order Vibrionales; family Vibrionaceae; genus Vibrio; species Vibrio sp. PSi01. Next base: position 2,513 of record NZ_JBHNYN010000018.1, on the reverse strand, counting down.
CTTACATTTAACAATAGCCATTTTTACTACTCCTGTTATTCCGCGCCGCCAACGAAGTCAAGATCTTGACCTTCTTTCAAAGTAACGTAGGCTTTCTTAACGTCTGAACGACGGCCTTCACGCATACCTTGACGTTTGGTCTTACCCTTTAATACAAGAGTATTTACAGACTTAACTTCAACTTCAAATAGCTTTTCTACAGCTGCTTTGATCTCTTTCTTAGTTGCATCTTTAGCTACTTTGAAAACGATAGTGTTCGCTTTCTCAGCTGCCATAGTTGCTTTTTCAGAGATGTGCGGAGCACGTAGAACTTTTAAGATACGCTCTTCAGTGATCATGCTAGCATCTCCTCAACTTGCTTAACTGCGTCAGCAGTCATTAGAACCTTGTCGAAAGCGATAAGTGATACTGGATCAACACCAGCAACATCACGTGCATCTACTTTGTATAGGTTACGAGCAGCTAAGAATAGATTTTCATCTACTTCGCCAGTTACAATCAGAACGTCGCTTAGCTCAAGCTCTTTAAGCTTAGCTACAAGTTCTTTTGTTTTTGGTGCTTCTACAGAGAAGTTATCAACAACGATTAAACGCTCTTGACGAACTAGCTCAGAAAGAATGCTCTTCATAGCACCGCGGTACATTTTTTTGTTTACTTTTTGGCTGTGATCTTGTGGTTTCGCAGCAAAAGTAACACCACCTGTACGCCAGATTGGGCTACGAATTGTACCAGCACGTGCGCGGCCAGTACCTTTTTGACGCCATGGCTTAGCGCCACCGCCAGATACTTCAGAACGAGTCTTTTGAGCACGAGTACCTTGACGAGCACCTGCTGCATATGCAACAACTACTTGGTGTACAAGAGCTTCGTTGAAGTCACGTCCGAAAGTAGTCTCGGAAACAGTTAGTGCATCAGCACCTTTAACCATCAATTCCATTACTTACTCCTAGACGTTATGCTTTAACAGCAGGTTTTACGATCACGTTTCCGCCTGTTGAGCCCGGTACTGCACCTTTAATAAGGAGTAGATTGCGCTCAGCGTCAACACGTACGATCTCTAGGTTTTGAGTCGTTACACGCTCAGCACCCATGTGACCTGCCATTTTCTTGCCTTTAAACACGCGGCCTGGAGTTTGACATTGGCCAATTGAACCCGGTGCGCGGTGAGACAAAGAGTTACCGTGAGTCATATCTTGAGTAGAGAAGTTCCAACGCTTGATAGCGCCTTGGAAGCCTTTACCTTTAGATGTACCAGTAACGTCTACTTTTTTAATTTCGTTGAAAAGTTCTACGTTTAGCTCAGCGCCAACTTCAAACTCTTCGCCGTTTTCTAAACGGAATTCCCAAAGACCGCGACCTGCTTCTACACCCGCTTTCGCGAAGTGACCAGCTTCAGGTTTAGTTACACGGTTAGCTTTCTTAGCACCAGTAGTTACTTGGATTGCTGCGTAGCCGTCTGTCTCAAGAGTTTTAACTTGAGAAATACGGTTCGCTTCAACCTCAACAACAGTTACTGGGATAGAAACGCCTTCTTCAGTAAATACGCGGGTCATACCCACTTTACGTCCGACTAGACCAATCATTATTCTTATCTCCCTTAACCTAGGCTGATTTGAACATCAACGCCAGCTGCAAGATCAAGACGCATTAGAGCATCAACAGTTTTATCTGTTGGCTCAACGATGTCGATCAAACGCTTGTGAGTACGAATTTCGTACTGGTCACGTGCATCTTTGTTGACGTGTGGAGAGGTAAGAACAGTGAAACGCTCTTTACGAGTAGGAAGTGGAATAGGACCACGAACCTGTGCGCCAGTACGTTTTGCTGTTTCAACGATTTCCGCAGTTGAAGCATCGATTAGCTTGTAATCAAACGCTTTAAGGCGGATACGAATACGTTGGTTCTGCATGAGACAGAGCTCCAATTATTAAAAATTACACAAACAATATCGCCACTCAAGCTCGAAAGAACGAGAGAATGCCGATTGATTTATGTGAAACCGTAGCATCCAAAATCAGGACGCATTGTCAGTTAACTTTTGAAGTAAATGCAATATTTACTATTTTTATTAACCGCGAACATAAGCTGAGTATACATTACTAGGTAAGACCTACTCCTCAGTGCTCATTGGTTCACAAACCGGCGTTAGCCAGTGCGATGCATTATACAGATCACACTTTAGTATGCAAGTGGTGTTGGAAAAATAATCGGAATATATTGAAAAAGGAGCTTAAAGGATGTGAGGTATTGCGCGGGAAAAGGCTTTATTTATAAACAAAAAAAAGGGAAGCTAAAGCTTCCCTTTTTAAATGCGTGCTCTTCTAATGAAGAGTGTGCAAAAATCTAAATGCTATTAAGCGAAGATTTTAGCTACAACACCAGCACCAACTGTACGGCCACCTTCGCGGATTGCGAAACGTAGACCTTCGTCCATTGCGATTGGAGCGATTAGCTCAACAGTCATTTGAACGTTGTCACCTGGCATTACCATTTCTACACCTTCAGGTAGAGTG
>NZ_JBHNYN010000017.1:0-92629 GCF_054960695.1 Vibrio sp. PSi01 | reverse complement strand
TGTCAACCACTCCAAAATTCTTCACTACTCGCACCACACGTGACTCCGTCATTCCAGAACGGAGGGACGAGGTATCTGGAATCTGCCTTTTATCTCTATCTCTATATTTGCCGCATTCCGTTTACTCATCACTCACACCTGCACTTCTATTTCTTAACCACCCCTCCCGTTAAATACAAACCAATTGCCGCTAACACCGGATAACCAAACGCTTCATTGGTCATTTCCCCCAAAGGCTTCCAATCGTAGCCGTGCATACAACCCAAGATCACCATCACATGCAGTGCCACATAAGGAATGGTGAACAACAACACAATGTAGCGCTGGACTAACTTAAAAGGTTCATACGCTTTAAGCAGTGCCAGTTTGTGCTTCGCTTTTTCCTCATCAGTAAAAAACATCGCATCTCCTGTGTTGGTGAGTGCATCTAACCCTTTGTTAATGGAAGACTGGCTCCCGAATATTCTTCCGAACAATGTCATACTGCTCCTTGGTTTGTTGATTGGTTATATTCCGCCTTTCTAGTTCTTCCTTGTCCTTCCGTCCTTCCGTCATTCCAGAACTGAGGAACGAGGTATCTGGAATCTGCTCTTACTCTCTTAGCCTCACTACCGGACACGCCTTATTCACCCCCCAATCTTTATGCCCCTTCACATTCTCATCTGAAATCAAGAACTGCTCTTGCAAGGCGGCAACCAAACCAAACAGCGCCTTACGCTGCGAAAGTGTGAAGTTATCTTCTGGTTGCAGCTCGGTATTACAGCCACCGACGATACAAATGCCAATATTGCTCTTGTTGTGTCCTTTCACGTGTGCGCCGGTTTGCGACAGCGGCCTGCCCAGTTCGACATCCCCACTGCGACGAATCACAAAGTGGTACCCCACATCGCGCCAGCCTTTCTCTTTATGCCATCGGCGAATCTCGGCGACGTTAACATCTTGCTCCGGTGGTGTGGCGCTGCAATGCACCGTAATAAAAGAGTATGGCGGGCAATGAGGTAAGCGGAGTAAAACCGAAACCAGGCTGAAAGAGTAGGATGCTGAAGGCAAACAAGGATCTAACGAGGGGATGAGCTTGACCTTGCTAGCCTGTTCTTCCGAGCTTTCCTGATCTCGCGAACAATTTTGCTCTTCCGTACAAGCCCGCTCTGGCAAAACAGACGCTTCTAATGGCTGGTGTGGAACTCGATCAGTTGCTGGTGGAGTGTTTGACAAAATAAATCCTCTTGTTGTTGTAACCAGGTGACTAAAAATGTGGATAACGAATCTTTTAAATCAGGGTGTAATGCGATGTGTTGTCGCAAACTTGCTTCTACGGTTTTTGCATAACTAGAGTGGTTGCTGACATAGCGTAAATACATCACGCAATAACCCAGTGGCGCTTCACGCCGCGCTCGGCTGATCATCCAGCAAACATCCTCATAGCTGGGACTTTCCAAGAGCGAGTCTTCGAAATAAGCCTTTTCAAGGTGCCGGTCTTCAAAACGAGCATCCTCAAAGTACGGGTCTTTAAAACACAGCTCTTCAAAACGAGCATCTTCAAAATACAGCTCTTTAAAATAACGGCATTCGATGCTCGCCATACCGGGTTGATACGCTGAAATAAAAAGAGAAACTATCGCCTTCATTAAGCACCTTATTGCTGTATGGGGAGAGCAATGTACTTCAAGAATCTTGATTGGGGTTGGTGGCAATAATGCGAAAACGGAGGAACACAAGAAAGTGAGAGGTGCTTCGAAGGTAATCATCTTAAGTAGTGTTCTTGTTGCATAACAGTGAGAGCACATAGGAAAAACACTTTTTGTTACTTTTTATCTCGCCTCATCTTCGCCCCCAAAGTACCAAAAGATGTTGTTAATGCCTTTTTTATCAATGGTTATGCCTATCTATGAGCTTTTATCGCGAGAACCAGGCAAATAGATAGACCAATTAACAAGGAGCGTTATTCATGTGTGTTTCCCTCATTCTTTCATACCATTAAAAATCGGCTCGCCGATAAGCAAGTTGGTGTTATTAAAATTGGCCGATAACGCAGACGCGCGTGGCGTGTGTTTTCCCTCCTTAAATTACTTAGCGCAATATTGCGAAGTGTCGGTAAGAACCGTTAAACGGCACGTTAACGAACTAGAAAGACAAGGGTTTGTGAAGCGGATAAAGCGGTTTGATGATTCAGGGCGCCAGCGCAGCAATCTATATCAGCTACGCCTACCCAGCGGAAACCACATTCAGCAGGCCGATCTAGACCAAGCAGCCAGAGCTCTAGCTCAAGAAGACGTAGCTCTAGAGCAAGAAGACATCCATAAAACAGATCAATATAAATCGGACCTCAATACCCACTCGCCAAACCTACCTATAAGTGACCATTCAGACACTCACCTGGGTGACTCAAGATCAAACACGGAGAGTGATCGTCCGGCACACATAATCTGTCATAAAGAACATAAAACAGAGTTGAACTTGAAAAGCGGCACTTTAGATGGCGCCGATGTGCTTAATACCCCAAACCGTTCTAAAGAACCTGACACCTCCATCTCTACGTCCACCTTCACCTCTAAACCCAAAAGCAAAACCAAGAACGAAGCCGTGATTGACCTGCTTACCAAAGAGGGCAGCGCACCGATTTATCATGAGTTCTACGAAATATTAAAACGCACCTACCCAAAGCTAGATGTGCTGCAAGAACTGCATGCCATGCAAGCTTGGTTATACATCAACCCCGATAAGCGCAAACCCTTTGAGCACATTGGTCACTTTGTTAATGGTTGGCTGAGAAGGAGTGCTCAAGCCCAAACCAAACGAGGTTCAACGCCTGCATTTAAGAAAACAAGAGCCCCTAAGCAAGCCCAAACCTCTAAACAAACCCAAGCGTCTAAACAAACAAGAACCGCTAAGCCCGCAAACCCGATCAAAGCCCTTGATTCAATGAACGCAGCTGGCTCAATAACTACTGCTGGGCTAACAAACACAACAGGGCCAACAAACACAGATAAACCGACAGCAGATGTAAACCACGCACATTCAATCCAAAATGACCAAGCTGAAAGCCAATCGCTAGAACCACAACAACCAACACCGGTCACTCAAGCCCTCGCAGACTACAAAGCCAAAAGCACCATCAACCCGTTTGAAGAGCGTATCAAGGCTCTCATTCAATCGAGATCGACGAGTACAGACAACCAGCAGTGAGAGCCTGAATGTCAAATCAATTACAGGCTTAGACCAGCAAAAGCGAACACAGACAAAAAACGTCAAGAGAAAAAAGTACAATTAGGAGAGGGAACATGGACGAGACCAGCCTAAAAAAACTGACAACGGAAGAGAAGGTCACCATTTTAGAAAAAGAGATAGCGCGGGTTGAAGGGCGCATTGGCGAGTTCTTAGGTTTGCTTGTTAACCACTACCCGCAAGGGCTAACACGCACTGAGATTAAAGTGCTATTGGCGGTAAACAACAACCAAAGCTTTGTTTCGTTATACCGAAACGGCAACATTTTCATTGATATAGAAAAGCGCTATTGCGATGCAGCACAAGAAAACCGCTACTTCATAGGAACCCAGTTCCTACACAACGTACAATGCTTTCGCTGGGTAAATGCTTGGTAAGATGTTCGACCAGACAGGGTGAATTTCAAACTGGTTAATATGCACTTACTTTGCTAGAATGCGCTGCGTATTTAAAAGCGTATAAAAACCGCATAAAGCGAACAACTTGTCATTATTGCCTTTAGGAGCCAAACCTAAGGGCGGTAGCGTACCCAAATTCAAATGGGTTGCAAGTTAGTAGTTGGCAAGTAAAAAGCGCAACAAGCCACAGAAAGGCTGTTTTAAAGGCCTACTGGGGCGGTTTTAAGAAAGTAAGCAAAATCTAAGTTTATAAGGGATTGTCTAAAACAGGCTGTTTCACAAATGGACATAAAAAATGTTTCAGAGGTTTATTAAATGACTGAGCATTTTATAAAGTTAACCCTCTAAAATTCTATACATATTCACGTTCGTGAGTTGTTCTAAACAATATACTACAAGAGAAAACTATGAAGATCCTCGTCACTGGTGGTGCTGGCTTTATCGGCTCTGCAGTCATTCGTCATATCATCAAGAATACATCTAACAGCGTGGTTAACGTTGATAAACTGACTTACGCAGGTAATTTAGAATCTCTTATTGAGGTGGATTCGTCTGAACGTTATGCCTTTGAGCAAGTCGATATCTGCAATCGTACAGAATTAGATCGAGTATTCGCTGATCACAAACCGGATGCTGTCATGCACTTGGCTGCAGAGTCACATGTTGACCGTTCAATCACAGGCCCTGCCGCGTTTATTGAAACGAATATTGTCGGCACATATACTCTGTTAGAAGCAACCCGCGAGTACTGGAACACGCTTAATGAAGATGCGAAACAAGCATTCCGTTTTCACCACATTTCAACGGATGAAGTATACGGCGATCTTCCACATCCTGATGACGTGGAATTAGGCACAGAGCCTTCAGCCCATAAAAAGTTGCCAATGTTCTTAGAAACAACGTCGTATGAGCCATCAAGCCCATACTCTGCGTCAAAAGCATCGAGCGATCACCTAGTACGTGCATGGTTACGTACTTACGGCCTGCCAACTATGGTGACTAACTGCTCAAACAACTACGGCCCTTACCACTTCCCTGAAAAGCTGATCCCGCTGGTCATCCTCAACGCGCTTGAAGGTAAAGATTTACCTATTTACGGTAAAGGCGACCAAATCCGCGACTGGTTGTTTGTCGAAGATCACGCCCGCGCGCTCTACAAAGTAGTGACGGAAGGTAAAGTAGGCGAAACCTACAACATCGGTGGTCACAACGAGAAGAAAAACCTCGAAGTGGTTAATACGATTTGTAACATTCTAGATACGTTAGTACCGAAAGAGTCAGCTTATGCAGAGCAAATTACGTATGTTCAAGACCGTCCAGGTCATGACCGCCGTTACGCAATCGACTCATCGAAAATGCAGCGTGAACTGAATTGGACGCCAGAAGAGACATTTGAAACTGGTCTTCGTAAAACCGTTCAGTGGTATCTAGATAACTCAGCATGGTGTCAAAACGTGCAAGATGGTAGCTATCAACGTGAGCGTTTGGGTGTAGATGTAGTTGAATCAAAGGTGAAGAAATAATGAAAGGTATTGTATTGGCCGGTGGCTCTGGCACTCGTTTATACCCATTGACTCGCGGCGTATCCAAGCAACTCTTGCCGATTTACGACAAGCCAATGGTGTTCTATCCACTCTCGACACTAATGCTGGCGGGCATCAAAGATATTTTGATTATCACTACACCGGAAGACAATGCTGGCTTTCAACGCCTGCTGGGTGATGGTTCTGATTTTGGTATTAACCTTGAATATGCGATTCAGCCAAATCCAGATGGCTTAGCTCAGGCGTTTATTATCGGTGAAGAATTCATTGGTGATGACAGCGTGTGTCTAGTTCTAGGTGATAACATCTTCTATGGTCAATCTTTTTCTAAAACACTACAAAGTGTGGCTTCAAGAGAATCGGGCGCGACTGTGTTTGGTTACCAAGTGAAAGACCCAGAACGTTTTGGTGTTGTCGAATTTGACGATGAAATGAAGGCAATTTCAATTGAAGAAAAGCCGGAAGCACCAAAGTCCAACTATGCAGTAACAGGTTTGTATTTCTACGACAATCGTGTGGTTGAAATGGCCAAGCAAGTGAAGCCATCTCATCGTGGTGAGCTAGAAATTACCACACTGAATGAAATGTATCTCAATGATGGGTCACTAAACGTGGAATTGTTAGGTCGTGGTTTTGCTTGGTTAGATACAGGGACTCACGAAAGCCTTCATGAAGCTTCTTCTTTCGTGCAAACGATTGAGAATGTACAGGGCTTAAAAGTCGCTTGTTTAGAAGAAATCGCATGGCGTAACGGTTGGTTGAGTGATGAGCAAGTTTTGACTCTCGCCAAACCAATGATGAAAAATGAATATGGCCAATATTTAACGCGCTTAGTGAACGAAACTCAGAGCAAGGCGGTAAAATGATGCGAGTACTCATTACGGGTTGTTATGGTCAAGTGGGCTCTTGCTTAACTCGGCAGTTGGCCAATAACGGAAATATCACCGTACGCGGTTTGGATAGAGAGCATCTTGATATTACCAACCAGAAGGCTGTCAGTGCAGCGGTTGCTGAATTTAAACCTACTATCATTATCAATGCCGCAGCTCACACAGCAGTTGATAAGGCAGAAGAGGAAGTCGACCTTTCTTACGCGATAAACCGTGATGGTCCCAAATACCTCGCACAAGCCGCACAAAGTGTTGGTGCCGCCATTTTGCATATCTCAACCGATTATGTCTTTGAAGGCAATAAAGCCGGCGAGTATACAGAAACGGATACGACAAACCCACAAGGGGTTTATGGTAAAAGTAAGCTCGCTGGTGAAATCGCCGTTGCCGAGGCGTGTGATAAGCATCTTATCCTTCGTACAGCATGGGTATTCGGTGAGAGCGGTAATAACTTTGTGAAAACGATGCTGCGTTTAGGTGAGAACAGAGACGCATTGAGTATTGTAGGTGACCAGTTTGGCGGGCCGACTTATGCCGGTGATATCGCCAATACATTGATCCAAATAGCGAAGCGAATTAATCAAGGTGATGCTGTTGAGTACGGTGTTTACCATTACTCGGGTTTGCCTCACGTCAGTTGGTTTGACTTTGCTGATGCCATTTTTGATGTTGCGGTTGAACAAGGCGTTCTTGAGAAAAAGCCGAGATTAACGAGTATCACCACTGACCAATACCCAACCCCCGCTAAGCGGCCAAGCAATTCTCGTTTAAGTACTGAAAAAATCACGCTAGGTTTGTCGGTTAAAGCGAGTGATTGGAAGGCAGCACTAAACAATATTCAAGCGTATACGGAATAACAAAATGAAAGTAATTGATACTCGCATTCCAGACGTAAAAATTATCGAGCCACAAGTATTCGGTGATGAGCGTGGTTTCTTTATGGAAACTTGGAATCAAAAGCAATTTGAAGAGCTAGTAACGGGTAAGCCTACTCAATTTGTGCAAGATAACCATTCCAAGTCTAAGAAAGGGATTCTGCGCGGCCTGCACTATCAAACTGAAAACACCCAAGGTAAGTTAGTTCGCGTCGTTTCTGGTGAAGTGTTTGATGTTGCTGTCGATATTAGAAAAGGATCACCAACTTTTGGCCAATGGGTAGGAGAGTATTTATCTGCTGAAAACAAACGTCAATTGTGGGTGCCAGAAGGGTTTGCTCATGGGTTCTACGTGATGAGTGATGAAGCAGAATTTGTTTATAAATGTACAGATTACTATAATCCAGAAGCAGAACTCTCAATTGCATGGAACGATGTAACTCTTGGGATAAAGTGGCCATTAGATGGTGTTCCATTATTATCCCAAAAAGATCAAAAAGCTCTTCAATTTAACGAAATATTTTTATTATGCACGATAAAAATAAAATAAAAAGTGGCTTTGTATGGAGTGCATTAGATAGTTTAGGAACACAGGTGATAAGTTTAGTCATTAGCTTAACTTTGGCCAATATCTTAGGACCAAGTGTGTTCGGTTTAGTTGCTATGCTGACGATATTTATGGCAATCGCTAATGTGTTTGTGAATAGTGGATTTAGTCAGGCCTTAATACGAAAACTAGATAGAAACGAAGCAGATTATTCCACAACCTTTTATTTCAGCTTAGTTGTTTCAGTTGTTTGTTATTTCATACTGTATTATTTTGCACCTTACATTGCTGATTTTTATCAACAGGCAGAGCTAACACTTTTAACTCGGGTGATTGCCTTGGTTATTATTATCAATACTTTTGCGATAATCCCGAGAGTAAAATTAAGTGTTAACTTGAATTTTAAAACACAAGCTAAATGCAGCTTACTTTCACTGATGGTAAGTGGGTTATTTGCTTTAGGATTGGCATTTAATGGTTATGGTGTATGGGCATTAGTAGTGCAGCAACTAACCTTAACACTCGTTAACGTTTTGTTACTGAATTTTTTCATTCAGTGGTGGCCTAAGCAACAGTTCTCGAATGAATCTTTTAAAGAGCTATTTGGATTTGGTTCTAAGTTACTTTTATCTGGGTTACTCGATGCTATATATAAAAATATATATGGTTTAATTATCGGTAGACAATTCAACGCCACACAACTTGGACTATTTAATCAGGCTGATAAATTATCAAGCGTACCTGCGATGACGCTTACCAGCATCATCCAAAAAGTTACTTATCCGCTGTTAAGTAGTATGCAGGATGATACTAAAAGGTTAGATCAGTCTTACTTAGTGGCATTGCAGTTTGCTGCTTTTATTATTTTCCCAGTAATGCTCGGAATTAGCATTACTGCAGTACCATTAATAGACATCATTTTAGGGCAAGATTGGCAAGGTAGCGCTGAGTACATTAGCATAATAAGTATTGCATTTGCGCTTTACCCTATTCATGCAATCAATTTAAATATGTTACAAGTGAAAGGACGTTCAGACCTATTTTTAAAAGTGGAAATTATTAAAAAAACTAATCAAACAATTATGTTGTTTATTACCGTCCCAATAAGCATTAAAGCAATGTGCATTGGAATGGTAATTACTTCATTTTTAGCATTACTAATTAACACCTACTACACGGGTAAATTATCAAGTTTAACATTTTTTAAGCAAATAATGGCATTGTTCCCTATAGGAATTATTTCTATAGTTTCAGCCACTATTGGCTATGTATTTGGTGTCAATATGATTGGTAGTATATTACAGATTGTGACTATGTTAAGTGTGGTATTAATTAGCTACTTTGTAATAATGCTACTCTTACAACGTCAACTTTTAACAAAATTTAAAAACACATTAAAAGCCTAAGGGTTAAACCTTCTTGGAGTTATATTAAATGATCGCTTTAAATAGTCCTGTTAAACCTAACTTGAAAAAACTTAACAAATTATTAGAGCAAGTAAATAATAACGGCTGGTTCACTAATTTTGGACCAATGCACAAAGAGCTAACCGAAAGACTAGAAGATTACTTAGGTGTACAAAACCTTCTTTTAATGAATAACGGTACATCTGCGCTTCAAGTCGCTGGTAGGGCAATTGGCAGTAAATCTATAATTGCAACACCATTTAGTTTTGTTGCAACTGTAAGTGCATTTAAGTGGCAGCATGATGAAGTGGCCTTTGCAGACATTGATCCGCAAAGCTTAAACCTTAGCCCACAAGCAGTTAAATCAGCCTATCGCAAAGGCTGTAAAGCAGACACCTTAGTTGCAACTCATGTTTATGGTAATCCATGCGACGTTGATGCTATTAATGAATTAAGCGAGCAGAATAATTTTCAGATTATATATGATGCGGCACATGCGTTTGGAGTTAAGCTTGGTGATAAATCTGTTCTTGATTACGGCGATGCTAGCACACTAAGTTTTCATGCGACGAAGATATTTCATACAGTCGAAGGTGGGGCTGTCATATTTAAGGATAAAGTTAACTTTGAGAAAGCTGAAGAGATTATCAACTTTGGAATAAGATCTCGCCAGGGTGTTGTTAATGTAGGGATAAATGCAAAGCTTAATGAGTACCAAGCTGCAGTAGGGATAGTTAACTTAGAAGAAATAGACAATATATTAGATCATCGAAGTGGATTGTTTCATCAATACCGTGAAGCCCTTAAAGACGTAGTAGAGCTTCCCAAGTGGCATCCTCAAGCCAATGCCAATGGCGCATATGTTCCGATTTTATTAGAAAGCAAAGCAAAAATGAAAGAGGTTGAAATTAGTCTTACAAAGTCGAACATCCAATCTCGAAATTATTTTGAGCCATCTTTAGATAGAATATTTGTAGATAGTCATAATTATGGTTCAAGGAATAGTGTATCTGCATCAGAACGGGTTTTATGCTTACCTATGCACGCACATTTGACGGCTGAAGATGTTAGTAATGTTTGCAAAAAAGTGTGCGAGGTAGTGAAGTGAGTTTTTTATTATTTGGGGCTAAGGGCTTTGCAAAAGAAATATTACATTGTTTAAATAAAGATAAGTTAGATAAAGGGGTGTTATTTTATGATGATATATCTCAGTCAGATGATGTTTTTATTTCAGCGAACTACAAAATACTAAGAAAAAGCGAAGAATTAGTTCAATACCAAAATAGAGATTGTATTATTGCTGTTGGTGGTGCAAGTAATAGAAAGGTAGTTTCAGAAAAGGCTTTAAAATTAGGTTTAAAAGAAGTGGGATTAATATCAGGAGAAGCAGAAATTGGCAATATTGATAATAAAATATCAGCATCAGCAATTATTCTTTCAGGAAGTAAAATTACAATTAGTGTTAGTATAGGAAAGTCCACTTTAATTAATAAGAATGTTATGATTAGCCATGATGTAAAGGTTGGTAACTATGTGGATATTGCTCCTAACGTAACATTATTAGGTGGAGTGATAATTGGAAATAGTTGTGACATCGGGAGTTCAGCAACTATCCTGCCAGGGGTAAAGGTAGGAGATAATTGCAGAATTGGTGCTGGTTCTGTCGTAACTCGTGATATCCCTGATAATTCAGTTGCGTATGGTGTGCCAGCAAAGGTGAAATAGTGATTAAAACCATAGATAAAATAGGAAACCAGGTTCGAGAGGAAAAAATAAAGGGGGCTTGGATGAATACGGATGAAGTCTTAGTATCTATTGTATGTGCGACGTATAATCAAGAGGCCTATATTTCTGATGCATTAGATGGATTCTTATCACAAGTCACCGATTTTAGATTTGAAATAATCATTCATGATGATGCATCTACAGATAACACATCTCAAATAATCAGAAGATATAAAAAGGAATACCCATCGATAATAACAGTGATAATACAGGAAGAAAATCAATACTCTAAGGGAGCCTTTAGACCATTAGTTTATGCCTCTAAATATGCAAAGGGTCACTATATAGCAATCTGCGAAGGTGATGACTACTGGATAGATAGCAACAAACTATCTAAGCAAGTAAGCCTTATCAAGAAGAATAATAATACCGGACTTGTAATCAGTGACTATAACGTAAAGGTTGAGCAGGAAAATCGATACATATTTAACTGTGTAAAGAAGAACAAAGTTGAAGTTTTATCGAAGTTAAACTTTGAATCTTTTTTAGTGAATATGGGGTACTTTGCACCAATGACTTGGCTGTTACCATTAGAGCTTTGGAAAGAAGCAACGGATGTGAATGAAGTTTGTCATGATGGCACATTCGTTTGGTTTTTGTATATATTAAAAAATAGTAAAGTGCTGATTTTAGATGACACGACTTCAGTTTATCGACACTTAACTGAAAGTGCGACGAAGTCATCAGATGTTGATAAGCTTCTAAAGAGAAATAAAAGTTTATTAGAAACACAATTAAGGTTCCATAATTATTACGACTTAAATGAATCGCTGATTGATGATATTTATGCGGTACATTATAATCAAAACCTTGATGCGATCACTTCAAAAAAGCTTTCTATGTCTAACGTTAAGATGCTCATTAATGATTTTAAATGGTCTTTTTTCGTAAAGATGAATAAAAGACAAAGAGTGCAATTACTTTCCCTGTTTTTCCCTGTGCCATTTTGTGTGAAGAAAGGGCTCTTCAAAATTATTACTAAAACAGGTTCTTAATGCTATTCGACCCAGTAATAATACACTATTTATTATTTTTGCTCATAGCGTTACTTTTAAATAGGTATGATGATAAAGGTAGTCTACTACTTCCAATTCTCATGGCTTTTATTTTTTCAACATTAGCAATGAACAGAAGTTTAGCTACTCCAGATACTAAAGAATATATTCATATTTATGAGTTGATAAATCCCGATCTCTTTGATTTCCAGGAAAGAAGAGAAGAAAAAGGATTTTTGATTTTAATTAAAATATTTAAGGCTCTTGGATTCAGTGTTAATTGGTTTTTCTTTTGTATTTCATTTATTAATTCACTTATCTTGATAAAAGCATTACGTAATTTAAATGTTGATGTTGTAATAGGCTTGGCATTTTATATGTCATTTTATGGGTTGTACTACAATTTTATTATATTAAGATTTGGCTTGGCATTTTCTTTATTTATACTGGCTATTTCTTATCAATTTAGAGGTTGTAACTTTAAAAGTACATTATATTTATTGCTAGCAACTATCTTTCATTATATTGCGTTTTTGGGTTTTCTCTCTTTGTTTGCTAAATTATCTAAACCTATATTTAGTAGGAAAGTTCTAATTCTTATTGTGGTGCTTTCGTTTTTGTTAGAAATTATCGGTATGAGTAATTTTATTATCAAACCCATTGTAAGTGCTCTAAATAATAGAGACTCTGGCATGTATGTGTATTATATAGTAAGTGCTGAATATATTTCCGGTTTTTCACTAAGGAATCTTGTTATTTATTTATCTGCGATTGTCGGTCTTGTGTTTTTTTATAATGAATTAAAGCCTTATTATAGTATTCTAGTTCTTTGTGTTTTTGGTGTTTTTTTGCAGTCGATATTATCTTCATTTATGTGGGGGGAACGATTATCCATAATATTTTCAAGTTTAATATTTGTTGTTGTGTCGATTTTCTTTTCTAGGGTTGAGAAGCAAAGTGTTGGATCAATACTAATTGCTTTTTTATTATTGTTGATCAATGTGGTTTTCTTTTATCGTATGGCAACGTTTAATTTTATACTTTAATCCGACTTGTAATGGGAATATTTATGAGCTTCACTTTTTTAGTTGTCTTATATGATAAAAGTATCGATGAGTCATTGACGTTTCTTTCTATTGTTAGGAATGGTGTTGCACTTCCAAATGATTCTGAATTGGTTATTTGGAATAACGGGCCTTCATCAATAGTTATTCCAGAACATTATCTTCGATTACTCGAACAGCTTGGTATATCAGTTGAATTTAAGGAGACATTAGAGAATTTACCGTTGTCTAATATTTATAATCAAGTGATTGAGAATCATTGCTCAGATAGGTTTGTCATATTGGATGATGATTCCGAGTTGACGAGGGAGTATTTATTGTCTCTTGCTAACTTTAGTCAATATGAATTTCTTGTTCCTGTTTTAACAAGTGGTGAAATTAGAATAAGCCCTAATTATTTATTTGGCAAGAATATGAGATTTACAGCTCTTGCCAGTGGATTGTGTTTGTCATCTAAAGCTGTAGGTATTCTAACTCAAGAGTTTGGTGCCGTGTTTGATGAGAGATTTATATTCTATGGAGCTGATAGTACACTCTGTTACCGGTGTCATAAATTAGGTCTTGAAATGAAAGTTGTTCCTGGTTTTAATCATAGCCTCTCATTTAAATCTCAACGTGAGGTTTCAGAATTTAGAAAGAGAGAGTTATCTATATCTATTGGTTTACAACTTAGGTATTACCCCAATCTCTTTACATTGAAAGCCATTTTTTTATATCTATTAGGTGGGATAAGAGGGCGAGGTGTCATAAAAATTAAAACTGTATTTATCGCTTTTATAAAGGGGAGACGTGACTTTAACTAGTCGATTACAATTATGTATGACGTGCCAATATTAATTCTAACCTTTAACAGGTTGGACACGGTTTCTAGACTTATGTCGAGTCTTGAAGAGGTTAAGCCTAAAAAAATATACGTATCATCAGATGCAGGTCGAAATAACGTTGAACAAGCGGAAGTTAATTTAGTTAGGGATTATATTAGTAATTTTATTTACTGGGATTGTGAGGTTTTAAACTTATATCAATCAGCTAACTTAGGTTGTCAAAAATGTATCGATTATGCAATTAAATATGTTTTTGAGCGTGAGGATAGTGCGCTGATCTTAGAAGATGATTGTATTCCTTCCATACCATTTTTTAACTATATGAAGGTTGCTCTTAAAGAGTATGAGGAACGCTTGGATATTTCAGCTATTTCAGGGCGGAATCATCTTAATGAGTTTAATAGCTTTTCATCTGAAGCCATTTTGACTGATCGTTTTTTTTGTTGGGGTTGGGCTACGTGGAAAAATAGAGTTTCAAATATCTTGATTGATGAGGTTGTTGACATAGGATTATTAGATATATATCGACTTACTTCAGGTGAGCAATTGCGAACCAAGTTGTTTGTATTACAAATTATTGGTTTGCTAAAAACGAAGCAGGTAAATTCTTGGGCATATGCTTACGACTTGTACTTTAGGTTAAATAATTCATATTGTTTGGTGCCTAAATTAAATTATATAAATAATATTGGTTTTGAAGGTACACACTCGAATAGTTGGAACTCCGATCCTGTTCATCTTGAAGAGAAAGTAATTATTAATCTAGAAGGGGTTTGCCCAGAATACAATCGTGATTTTTCGGTTCAGGTAAATAAGCAAGAGTGTAATAATATATTACTACAATTTTTTATTACACTTTTATCTTGGGTCCCAGGTTCTAGAAAGATAAAAAGAAAATTAGGCGATATTATTAATGCTTAGTGTTTGTATGACGACATATAATGGTTCTAAATATGTTAGAGAGCAGCTGGACTCTATAATAAAGCAATTGAACGTTGAAGATGAATTGTTAATTCAGGATGATGGTTCAACTGATGGTACTATTGATATACTCGAGCTTTATCAGAATAGATATACGAATGTAAGCTGTTTTGTTAATGAACATAATTTGGGACATGTAAGAAACTTTGAATCTCTTATTAATAAGGCGAGAAAGAGTATAGTAGTTCTTTCAGATCAAGATGATATTTGGAATGATGATAAGTTGCATGTAATTAGAGAGGTTTTTGGTTCCGATAGTGAGTTGACCCTTTACCACCATTCATTTGAATTAATAGATGAGTGCGGTGAAAAAAAAGATAGTTTGTTGAATTTTTCTGAAGAGAGTTCTTTACCAAAAGCAAGAAATTATTCCAAATCCTCAAAAATAATTAAGCTTCGAGAGTTGTTCTTCAGAAATCATTATTATGGTTGTTGTATGGCCTTTAAACGAGAAATGATGATGCCTTTTCCCAAGTGTGCCTATGCACATGACCATTTTATTGCACTTACTAATATTCTCAACGGGAATGTGTTGTGTGAATATAAAAAATTAATTTGTTATAGGATTCATGATGAAAATGTCACACCAAAGAAAAAAAATAGTTTGATTACCAAGTTAACATTGAGAATTAAGCTGGTTTTTTGTTTGTTTTATATTATATTGAGAGGTAAATATGTTTAGTAATAAGGTTCTATTAATAACCGGAGGCACCGGTTCATTCGGCAACGCAGTTCTCGACCGTTTTCTAGAAACCGATATTGCAGAAGTACGCATATTCTCTCGCGATGAAAAAAAGCAAGATGATATGCGTAAGAAATACAACTCATCGAAACTGAAGTTTTATATCGGTGATGTTCGTGACTACCAAAGTGTTAACAATGCGATGCGTGGTGTTGATTATATTTATCATGCTGCTGCACTTAAACAAGTCCCTTCCTGTGAGTTTTATCCTTTGGAAGCAGTAAAGACCAACGTGCTTGGTACTGAAAATGTACTCGAAGCAGCGATTCAAAATAACGTTGAACGTGTAGTTTGTCTGAGTACTGATAAGGCAGTCTACCCAATTAATGCGATGGGTATTTCTAAGGCAATGATGGAAAAAGTTATCGTCGCCAAGAGCCGCAATCTTGAGCATACCAATACCACTATCTGTGCAACGCGTTACGGTAACGTTATGGCATCTCGCGGGTCTGTTATTCCTCTATTCCTTCGCCAAGCTTTCAATAATGAGCCTATCACTATTACTGACCCGAGCATGACGCGCTTCATGATGACGCTTGATGATGCGGTTGACTTGGTGCTTCACGCTTTTGAGCACGGCTCCAACGGTGACATCTTTGTTCAAAAAGCACCTGCAGCCACCATCGAAACGTTGGTGAGCGCACTTCTAAAAATAGCGGACAAGGCAGAGCATACCGTTAACGTGATTGGTACTCGTCACGGTGAAAAGTTGTATGAAGCATTGTGCAGTCGTGAAGAGATGTTCGTAGCTCAGGATCAAGGTAACTACTATCGCATTCCATCTGATAACCGAGACTTAAATTACTCGAAGTTCAATGAAGTGGGTGAGAAGGACCTATCTGCGGTTGAAGATTATAATTCTCACAATACCGACCGTTTAGGTACAGACGGCATGGTTGACCTACTGCGTAAACTGAGTTTCATTCGAGATATTGAAGCCGGTAGTACTGTTGTACCTGAGGGCGTATAAATGAACATTATAGTCACTGGTGCTCAAGGTTTTATTGGTAAAAACTTATGTGTGATGTTATCGGAGAAAGGGTATGACTCTGTTGTACAGATAGACCGCGATACGTCTGAAGAAGCGATTAAAGTTGCGCTATCGAATGCCGATTTCGTCTTTCATCTAGCGGGTATTAACCGTCCAAAAGACGACTCTGAATTCACCACCGGGAATGCGGATTTCACTGAATTTGTGGTGAATGAACTCAAAGCTAACGGTCGCAACACGCCGATTATGCTGAGCTCTTCTATTCAAGCGAACTTAGATAACGCTTATGGTGCAAGCAAAGTACAGGCTGAGGCCTTGGTAGCTGATTATGGTAAAGACACTGATGCGTGTACTTTCATTTATCGTTTCCCGAATGTTTTTGGTAAATGGTGTCGACCTAACTACAACTCATTCGTGGCGACGTTCTGCCACAACGTAGTGAACGACATTGACATTAACATACACGACCCAAGTGCCCCAGTGAACCTGGTTTATATCGATGATGTCTGCCATGCGCTGATAGCACTGCTTGAGGCCGGTGTAGATAGTGGTTTTAAACAAGTGCCGGTGGAATACAACACTACGGTAGGTGAAGTGGCAGGCCTGCTTAAAGCGTTCAAAGAAAGCCGTGGCACTCTAGTGAGTGAACATGTGGGTACAGGTTTAACTCGCGCTCTATACTCGACTTATCTAAGCTACTTTGAACCATCGAAGTTCCATTACACTCTACCAAAATACAGTGATGACCGTGGCGTATTCTGCGAAATGTTGAAAACCAAAGAGTCTGGCCAATTCTCGTTTTTTACTGCGCACAAAGGCATTACTCGTGGTGGCCACTATCATCATACTAAGAATGAAAAATTCTTAGTCATCAAAGGTGACGCGTTGTTTAAATTCGAGCATGTCATTACAGGTGAGCGATATGAGCTTACGGTGAATTCTGATGAGGCAACCGTGGTAGAAACAGTACCCGGTTGGAGTCATGATGTTACTAACATCGGCGAAGACGAATTGATTGTTATGCTATGGGCGAATGAGATATTCGACAGAGAAGCACCCGACACAATTGCAAAACCGCTGTAGTAAAACTAAGAGAACAATAATGAAAAAATTAAAAATTATGTCGGTGGTAGGTACCCGTCCCGAGATTATTCGACTATCGCGAGTATTGGCTAAATTAGATGAGCATTGTGAGCATATTTTGGTGCATACAGGCCAAAATTATGACTTTGAGCTCAATGAAGTATTCTTCAATGATTTAGGAGTTCGTAAACCTGATTACTTCCTTAATGCGGCGGGTAAGAATGCAGCGCAGACCATTGGTCAGGTGATTATGAAAGTAGACGAAGTGTTAGAAGAAGTACAACCTAGTGCGATGCTTGTACTTGGTGATACGAATTCTTGTATTTCTGCAATTCCAGCCAAGCGTCGTAAAGTACCTATTTTTCATATGGAAGCGGGCAATCGTTGTTTCGACCAACGCGTACCTGAAGAGACTAACCGCAAGATTGTTGACCACACAGCGGACATCAACCTGACCTACAGTACCATCGCTCGAGATTACTTGCTTGCCGAAGGCTTACCGGCTGACCGAGTGATTAAAACGGGCAGCCCAATGTTTGAGGTATTGAATCACTACATGCCTCAGATTGATGGCTCAGATGTACTGTTTCGTTTAGGTTTGAAAAGGGGGCAATTCTTCGTAGTAAGCGCACATCGTGAAGAAAATGTGGACTCACCTAAACAGTTGCTAAAACTTGCAGAGACACTGAACACAGTGGCTGAGCAGTATAATCTTCCTGTTATTGTGTCGACACACCCACGTACGCGTAATCGGATAGAAGCACAAGGGTTAGAATTCCATCCGAATATTCAGCTTCTAAAACCATTGGGCTTTCATGATTACAATCATCTTCAGAAAAACGCTAAGGCAGTATTGTCAGACAGTGGAACTATCAATGAAGAGTCATCTATTATGAACTTCCCCGCACTAAATCTTCGTGAAGCGCATGAGCGCCCAGAAGGAATGGAAGAGGCGTTTGTGATGATGGTCGGGCTTGAAGTCGAACGTGTTATGCAAGGGTTGGCGATCTTGGAGTCGCAACCAAGTGGAGAAGAGCGCCTGTTAAGAGAAGTGTACGATTATTCCATGCCAAATGTCTCAGACAAAGTAGTGCGTATCGTTCACTCATATACAGATTATGTTAAGCGAGTGGTCTGGAAAGAATATTAATGAGACTAGCATTAGTTATTGATGATTATTTGCCTCATAGCACGCGCGTTGGGGCGAAAATGATGCATGAACTTGCCTTAGAATTAATCAAACAAGGCCATAACGTTACCGTCATCACTCCTCATTTCGAAAAGGAGCAATCAAGATTAATTGAAGACTCAATCGATAGTGTTTCGGTTTGGCGTTTTTATTCAGGACAAGTTAAAGACGTATCTAAGGTCAAACGAGCAATCAATGAAACGTTATTATCCTTTCGAGCTTGGTCTTCAATTAGAGGAAAGGTGAATAAGGATACGTTTGATGGAGTTGTGTACTATTCCCCATCAATATTTTTCGGCTCTTTGGTTGCTAAACTCAAAAAACGCTGTCGATGTAAAAGTTATCTTGTTCTTCGGGATTTCTTCCCTCAATGGGCTATTGATTCCGGCTTGATGAGGCAGGACTCTGCAATTGAACGCTACTTTAGATTTTTTGAAGCTTTATCTTACCGTCAGGCAGACACTATTGGTGTCATGTCAGAAAAAAATTTAGAAATATTTAATACCAATACTGCTAGCCAATATCCTACTGCTATATTGCGAAATTGGGCCGATTTGGTGCCGCACTACACATCGAGTCATTCTATTAATTTGCGAGCAGACTTAGGATTACAAGATGAAGTTATTTATTTCTATGGTGGTAATATTGGTCACGCCCAAGACATGGCCAACTTGGTTCGATTGGCTAAAAACATGCAGGATTTTGATAAGGCGCACTTCCTATTTCTTGGACAAGGCGACGAAGTCGCTCTTGTTCAAGAGTTGATAAGCGAGTGGAACTTGTCTAACTGTTCTTATCTTCCTTCCGTTCCACAAAATAAATTTAAAGATATATTAGCTCAGGTCGACGTAGGGTTGTTCTCGCTATCAGCTCAGCACAGTGCCCATAACTTCCCCGGAAAATTATTAGGGTATATGGTCCAATCATTACCTATCTTAGGTAGTGTTAATAAAGGGAATGACCTAATGGATTTAGTGAATGCAAATCATGCCGGGTTGATTAGTGTTAATGGCGACGATGATGCTTTTTTTGAAAATGCAAGCAAACTGCAAAATGACGCAGAGTTGCGTAGAAGCATTGGAGTCACAGGCTATAAGTTATTAAAAAAAGAATTTGCGGTTGGAAATATTGCGGATTCTATTATTAATTCTTTGAATCTTCCCCAATAGGTCAAAGTCATATTGCTCATCTATTGGGACGTTTCATTTTCCTATAGTGACTGCTTATGGAGAAATTTGAGCGATCACAGTACTGAACTTAATCACTTTCGTTTTGTCCTCACCTTAGTTAACACCATGGTTAATATATGAAAATTGCTATTGCTGGCACAGGCTATGTCGGCCTGTCTAATGCGATGCTGCTCGCTCAGCATCATGAAGTCGTTGCGATTGATATCGTTGCTGAAAAAGTAGAGATGCTGAATAACAAGCAGTCTCCAATTGTTGACAATGAAATCACTGATTTCATTACCAATAAATCGCTTAACTTCACGGCAACCTTAGATAAAGAAACTGCATATCAAGGCGCGGAATACGTCATTATCGCTACACCCACGGATTACGATGTTGAAACCAACTACTTTAATACCTCTTCAGTCGAAGCGGTGATAAAAGATGTAATGGCGATTAACCCAAATGCGGTGATGGTGATCAAGTCGACCGTACCTGTAGGTTATACTGCAAGGATTAAACAAGAACTTGGTTGTGAAAACCTACTCTTCTCTCCTGAATTTTTGCGTGAAGGTCGCGCGCTTTACGATAACCTGCACCCATCTCGTATTATTGTTGGTGAGAAAAGTGAGCGAGCTAAAGTGTTCGCTAATCTTCTTGTTGAGGGTGCAGTTAAAGGCGATATTGAAGTCTTGTTTACGGATTCAACAGAGGCTGAAGCCGTTAAGTTGTTCTCAAATACTTATCTAGCAATGCGTGTTGCCTATTTTAATGAATTGGATTCTTATGCTGAATCTCATGGTTTAGATGCACGTCAGATTATCGAAGGTGTAGGCTTAGACCCACGTATCGGTTCGCACTATAACAACCCGTCATTTGGCTACGGTGGTTACTGCTTGCCAAAAGATACTAAGCAACTGCGTGCGAACTATGCGGATGTGCCAAACAGTATCATTGGTGCTATCGTTGATGCTAACACCACACGTAAAGATTTTGTGGCCGACTCTATCATCAAGCGTAACCCGCAATGTGTTGGTATTTACCGTTTGATCATGAAGTCAGGCTCCGATAATTTCCGAGCATCTTCAATTCAAGGCATCATGAAGCGTCTCAAAGCCAAAGGCATTGAAGTGATTGTGTATGAACCTGTACTGGAAGATAAAGAGTTCTTCCATTCTGCTGTTATTAAAGATCTTGCCGAGTTTAAAGCGATGTCGGATGTGATTGTATCCAACCGTATGGTCGAGGAACTTCAAGATGTCGCTGATAAGGTGTACACCCGAGATCTATTTGGAAGTGACTAATGGCTTCCCAATAGTCTCATGTAAAAAGAGGATCCCTTGCGATCCTCTTTTTTATAATAAAAACCTAAAAAGGGCTTAAATCAATGTCGCTGTTTGATTACCTTATTGAACTCTCTATGTTCTTCTTTCTTGCCCTTGCGGTGTTGTATTGTATGCGTAAAGTCGGCTACGCCATTGGCTTAGTTGATAAACCTAATGCTAGAAAGCATCATGAGGGTGTGGTTCCTCTGGTCGGCGGTATATCTCTTTGTATTACCTTGTTGTACTTCTTTTACCTGAATGCTGCCGAGATCAATAACGCTGGGGTGATAGGGCCATGTTTAGCGGTTCTGGTATTGATCGGTGTGGCTGATGACCGCTTCGATATCAGTTTTAAACTGCGCATGGGTGTGCAAGCTGTCTTAACGCTCATCGTGATGCATTATACTGGGCTAACGCTTTCTCATGTTGGTAATGCGTTTGGGTTTGGTGTTTGGGACTTTCCGGTTGTCATCGATTATGTTGTTACCATATTAGCTGTGATAGGTGCAATTAACGCCTTCAACATGGTGGATGGTATTGACGGGCTCTTGGGTGGTTTAAGCATAGTGGTCTTTACATCGTTAGGTGTGGTGTTCTATGCCCATGGCCTTGAGTTTTATACCTTCTTTATGGCAGTGATGGTGGTTATCTTACTTCCCTTTGTGCTGTTTAATTTGGGGTATTTTGGCAAACTACGTAAAGTGTTTATGGGGGATGCCGGTAGCATGATGATCGGCTTTCTTGTGATCTGGATTTTAATCCGAGGAACACAGCCTGAACACGGCCACTATACGATTCGTCCGGTGACGGCATTGTGGTTAATTGCGGTGCCTTTGATTGATATGATGGCCATTATGATCCGTCGCATTCGAAAAGGGCATTCACCGTTCCAACCTGACCGAGAGCATTTTCATCACATTATGCAACGCATTGGTTTTACACCACGTGAATCTCTCGTTGTGATTTGCTCGGTACAGTTGATTTATTCCACCCTGGGTTTATTAGGTGAATACTTCCAAGTGCCAGAATACATTATGTTCTACACCATTACGGTGTGCTTCTTGTTCCACACTTACGCGATGACACACTCTTTTAAAATGGCGAAAATCGTAAGAAAGTGGAAGAAGCTAGAAAGCTAGCAAATGAGAAAACTAGAAAGCGAGAAACAAGAAAAGCGAGTCGTTCGATAAAATGGCGTAGCGCAAAATACGGTAAATTTAGAAAGGGCCCAACCTCACTGTGAGGTTGGGCCCTTTTTCGTTTATCTGGTGAGTTCAGGTTTAGTCTTTTGGTTCATAACCCTCTTCGCTTGAAAGTCTTCATTGATTCTTCTTTTTTGAGCCTTCTTTCTTGAGCCTTCTTTCTTAAGAACCTAGGCCATTAATACACTTTTTCGGGAAGGTTACGACAGCGTCTAACCCAACTGGTAATACGCCAAACATAACTCATCGCTACGGTATAAGCAGCAAAGCAAACCAGAAATAGGATGAACATGGTTGATTCAGGTACTTTTAAGAATTGACCGTAGATCCCAAACCCTGCAAAGCTGCTGGCAATGGCACAAATAATGGCGAGGGTTTGGCGAGGTGTACAACCCAGGCGTTGGAATATGTGGTGTAAGTGTTCTCTGTCGGGCTTGAATGGCGATACGCCACGTCGTACTCGTCTGAACATGATCGCGGCCATATCCATAAGCGGCACTGCAATTAACCATAAGGCGGTAATAGGGCGCATCAGTGATTCTGATGGGTCTTGACTTGCGCCGAGCAGTAACCAAATAACGGTAAATCCAATCATCATGCTGCCCGCATCGCCCATAAAGACTTTACGTTCTCGCCCAAGAATACCGAGGTTCATTAAGATATAAGGAATAATCGCAACAATAAACACCACGCACAGGTACGCTAAGCCATGCTGACTGTCGACTTTCAGTAATATCGCGATAGCACCCAGAGTCACAATAGCAAGCCCACCGAGCAAACCATCAATACCATCCACCATATTAAAGGCATTGATTGCGCCTATCACCGCTAGAATAGTGATGACTGGGCTAAGAAAGCCTAAATGCAAATCGCCAAGCCCAAAAAGGTTACCGATGTTTTCCAATCGAAGATCGGCAAAGTACATCATGCAAATGGAGAGGATGGCTTGAACAATAAGGCGGATCTTGAAACTGATATCGAATTTGTCATCAAGGGCGCCGATAACAATAAGCGCTGCGATAGAGGCCAAAAAGACCTGACTATGCGGGATGACATCTGGGTGGGTAACGAGGTACTGGCTGATCGATAAGCTGATCGAAATGCCTCCGACAAGTGGGATTGCGCCGTTATGTAACTTCCTTTCATTTGGTTTGTCGACTAAACCTACCGCTTTCGCGACTTTTCGCATCAAAAAGAGCGAGGTAAAGGAGAAGAAGCCAACAAATGATAGCTCTAATAACATGATGAATCCTAGCCAGTTTTTATTGTAGGTAATTTATTTGCGTAAATAATACGCTAACGAATGGGTTATGTATACTGTTGACTATGGTCTGATCTGTTTATGAATGTTTAATGATTCATTTTGTTTATTTATGTGAAGAGGGGCATGATTCGTCGCTAATCGTCTTCGGATGCGAGGCTCATATTAAGAATCAAGCGCTAGGGAGATGTTTAGCCCTTGATATACGTACAGCTACAGATCTAGTGACTCTTCCCACTGCCAAGGTCGTTGGTGGTACTGATATCGGTCGAGCTGAAACGACACCGGTTTGTTTATTACCGTGGAATATGGATTTTTTAAAAGGACAACTCAGATGGAATCGCGAGCTTGCTATGATGAAGTCTTTATCTAGGGGGAATTCGCTTTGTCTCGATAAATCAGCAGAGGGAGCCTCTGCTGATGTTTATGGGGCGGATGTATTACTGACGGCTGCTCCACTTTTGGTAAAGTGAGTTAGCCAGATCTTCATTTTTCACCATCACGTGAGCGATGTATGGGTTTTCTGTTTTATTAACCAGCAGAATCATGCTGTCGTTGCCCACAGCTGGCGTCACGTTCCAGTCACGACCATCATCATAAATGCCTGAAATAGATAGGCTTCCCTCGATAAGGTCCCAAGTTTTATCGGTAAAGGTTTCGCTGCCTTCAACAATAACCATGGTGTTATCATCGTTAAACGTCATTTTTACCATTGTGACATCGGGTGTTGTTGTACTGCCTGCATCATCAAACAATACGTAGTAAGTTTGATTGATAATGTCATCTTGAGAGAAGGTCGCTAATGCATCTAATCGAGTTGTGAATGCAATCATGTCGCCATCGTTGGTTACATTCAGGTAGAACTCTTCACTGTTACCAGACAAAGTATCTTTACCGTAATAAATAATGCTTTCTTTTATTGTTTCGCCGTTGTCTACAGTAGAAAATCCATCGTAGCTGAATGTTGCTGTGTCTTTGAATGTTTCGTCATGCTTTTCATTGTGGAACGTGTAACCAACGCTGCCATCTTCATTGGCTTCAGCTTCAAAAGCGATGGTTGAGATACCTTCAATATTTGCATAAGTACTGTTCGTATTCATGCCGTAATAGACGTTATCCAGCATCATGGATTGCAATGTGCCCGTTGGCATTTCTTCTGTTGATGCTTGATTGCTATCATCAAGTTTGATCAGTTTGCTATCTAAGCTGGATTTATCACTCGCATTATTAAACGCATCGTCCACGGCACTTTTTATAGCGAGAACCTTTTCTTCAAAGCCTGCTGTATCGATGGTATCAAGGGAGTCGACCGTTTGCGTGATTGAACGAGCGGCTAAGTGCACTTTGCTCGCGGTTTCTTTTGTTGTTTGGTCAGCGTTACTCTTACTTGCAATGTAGTCTGATGAAATCATGCTGACATCCATTTGCAGTTCTGCTGCCACTTCATCAAGCGTTTTTCCCGTTTTAACCGCGTAGGTAGAGAAAGGCGTCACAACAGCACTGCCTTTTTCCGCAATTAATTCTACGTTACTGGTTAAGGTTCCCGCTGTATCGGTATCAAAAGTTTGGCCAGCGATGGCTTTGATAATGATTGGGTAATCCTTATAGTCACTTTCTACGGTGAATGTTCCATTTTCCCCAGTGGTTCCAAGCATTTTATCTGAATCGGATAGCGTGCCGTTTTGGTCGATATCGGCGTAAACTTCAGCGTTAACTAAGTAACCATCAATCGCCTGCAGGGTATAAGCACCACTCGCTGAACTTGAATCGCTAGTACCTGTTGAAGAGCCATCAGAGTTGCAGCCTGCTAGCGCTAATGTAATTGTTGAAGCTAAAACTGAGATTTTTAGCAAATTCCTTTTCTTTTTCATGTATAGACAACCGTTGTTATGTGTTTGATGTATTTGCAATTATTATTTATTGCTGGCTAGTTTATACATTAATTTTATCAATAGTTGAAGTGCTACCTGTTTGATATTTTCCAACTTTACTCGTTTTCGTTATTCTTGTGACAGCCGTAAGTGTGTTCAGTGCCTCCTGACACTTAACGTCATCATCTTCCTATATTTCTATTGGTGCGGAACGAGAACGCCATTGCTACTTCTGGGTGCTACGGGAATCTTGGCACAGCCATCAAACCAAGCCTATGTTGACGTGCTGACGGCGTACTCTTCACCCATCACATTAAAAAACCGACCGATGTTAGAGCAACTGTTGAGAAAATCTTTTTCCATTAGAGAGACAACTGGATGCGATGGCGAGGCATCCGTTGGTGGAATAAAAGCAAGTGCCAACTTGTATAGTTTAGTAATGACATGTCGTACCAATGACATCAATCCATACTATTACTTCCAGCACCTGTTCACCGAGTTACCGAAACGAACTCCAACTGACGATTTGTCGGATGTGATGCCGTGGAGCGTTGAAATTAGTGAAGCTGAATAAGACTCTATTGTTTCATTAATCGCTTACCGTGCAAGCGATAATGGATTATTACCACATCAGACAGAACTATATCGTCTTTCTAAATCTCTAAGCGTAATAATGGTTTACATTATTAGTAAAGCGACCTACATGTTCAATAAGGTTCACTTGACTTGGTTTTGTATCATGCTAGATTTTTATGCTTCCTGGCTCATAAATGGATTTTATTAATAATGAAAAAAACAATATTAGCGACTTCAGTGATTGCACTTTTGGCTGGTTGTGGCTCAGATAGTGACAGCACTTCGTCGCCCACCACTTCGCCGTCTGGCTATACGGTAACTGGCTTTGATGGATATCTTCAAAATGCGGTTGTTTACATCGATAAAGATGGTAGTAGTAGCTTTAGTGATGCCTCTGAGTTTGTGGGTTTAACCGATGAATCAGGTACATTAACGATCGATGAAATGCCTTCTGAACAATTAGCTTTACAAACGCTAGTTAGCGGAGAGCCTGCACAACAAGTGCTTGCTGGAATGGACAGTAAATATGAAGCGGTTTACACAACCGACTCAGATCGTCCTTCAATGCCACTTGATGCTGAATATACACTTCATACACCTGAAACTGCAGAAGTGATCTCGCCATTGACGGATCTTATAGTGCTAGAGATGAAGAAAAGCGGAACGGATGTCGATACCGCAATTGCCGTTGTTCAGGGAGCACTTGGTCTTGATTCGGATTCAGACCTATACGTTGACTTTGTTGAGAACGGAGATGAAAAGCTTCATAAAACAGCCCAGATTTTGGCAGACTCTAAAGCTGGAAATCCAATCGCTTATAAATTAAATCCAATCGAGTTCGTAACCGATACAAAAATAGCCGTTGACCAAATTCCTGTGGATAAATTATCCGACCCTAATTATCGTATGATCGTAGACGGTGATACGGGTACGAATGACACAATTCCAACCGGTTCAGATACTTACGTTAATCCTACGGTTTTTAACACCGTACAAGCACAGTTCGATGCGCTAGATCTTACATACGGCTACTCTGCTGGGAAGCCGGTTACTTTATTTGAAGCAGACTTAACCGATCTATTCAAAGACTCGGATAACACTGGCAAGTTAACTAATTTCATTCACGTATCCAATACAGCTTCAAATTACATTGTACTTGATAAGTACAATGAGAAAACAGGCCTCGTTGCTTATGTAACTAACGGGCAGATGCGAGTTGGCATGAACTCAATAGATGCTATTAGAGGTTCTGGCGATTACACAGTTGTTGTCCAGTACGAAGGAGAAGATTCAGATACAAATAAAGCCAGGGCTTTATTTTCATTTAGCATTAAAATCGATGATTCTACCCCGCCTGTTTTGATTTCAAATGAAGCAAACTTAGCTCAAGCGAAAATATATGACACACCGATGGTGGTCGATATCGACATTGCTCCAATTGAGATAGACCTAAATAGTATTTTTAATTCACACGGAAAGGACATTGAATTCTCATTAATTCAAAATACGATGAATGGGCTAAATCTGTCTTTGAGTGGTTCGATGCTAACGATTGACGGTGTGCCTTCTGCTGGTGCTGAAAAAGATGTATACGTACTAGAAGTCGTCGGTAAGTCAGGTAGTGAAGAAACGACACTTTCATTGAATTTACCTGAAATACTTTTTGTGCCAAGTAGTATTGCTGCGATGGAAAATCAAGTTCTTTATCGTGCAGTATTGAATTTACATGCTGATATTCGTAAATGTGAAGCCATCCAACTTATTAACGGTGAAATCTATTCCATTCTTGGTGAGAACAAGTCCGATTGTCCAGTGAGTGTTCCAAGTGACATAACTGGCGACCTTATAGGTAATTATAGTATCGAGAATGGCCGCTTGATTGCCTTTAGTGGAAAAGTTCCAGCTGACAATGCAGACTCTCGTTATTTGCTAGCTAATTTAATGAGCACAGACAGCAAAGATGGTGATGTGTACCGATTCTTGGTTCAAGGTGGCGTGACTCCTACACCAGAAACGTACTCTGTTGAATTCTATGATGCACCTTATCAAGTAGAGAAGATTGTAAAACCTCGGACTGTTGACGATGGTGGAAGCTGGTCTGAGAATGCGGTAGCAGGTTCAATTAACATTAATGGGGAATATGTCTCTACATGGATTATGGCAACTCATGGAGAGCGGTTGAGTCTTCAAGGCGATAGTTCTAACGGTATTTTGTGTAAAGATGTCGCCGGTCAGTATGAATCATACGAGGTTGGCATCATGATAAATAACGTTTATCAATCTCTATCGCATCAGCCGATTTACGATGTGTGTGAAGAGTTATCAGGCAGTTCAGTGAGTGTTAACATTGGTGTTGAGCTGGGGCTTGGGAATGAAACTTACGTCCATATCCTTCACCCATACAGCACTTCAAATGCTCCTTACATTCAGCGTGAGTGGATTGAAACTCGAGATTAATTCGCAGTCATTGGAGAATACTTAATAGCCTCTGTGATTTAGAGGCTATTTTCATTGAGTTATATTCTTTTCCTGTTCAGCACAAGTAAATCCAGTATCTAAGGTGTTAGCGTAGCCTTGACGAGGTAGGTTGTGCTTATTTCATCTGAGTGGGCAAGTGAGATTTTTTGCACCGCAGTCAAATCAGTTTTGCTTATGAGCAGTTTGGATCAAGCCGTTTTAGCTCATCTATGCTGAGCGGTGATTTTATCTCTTTCAGAACAACATAACTGCGCTGATTGGGGGGAGCTGACTTGAACAAAAAATAATAGCTCAGGGGTTTTGTCATACGCTTTAAAAATCGAGACACCAATGTTACCAAAATGAAGTGTCTTACTTTTTCGGGCTATGAATACGCGATAGACTACTATCATCATTCTCAACTTCTCAACTTCTCAACTTCTCAACTTCTCAACTTCTCAACTTCTCAACCTCTCGAGTACTATGACAACTGTCTCTCTTTCTTTCTTAACGACAACTCCATCTTCTCCGAAACAGAAGAATAAACTTAATCAATTATGGGATGACGTCGAGAAAAAATAGTGTCGTATTGAGCGTTATCAAGCCAAATTGGATGATTTTTATCATGACTTCAAAGCGTCGACTGAAAAGCAAGAACGCGCAGTGTGCCGAGCGACAGAGAAATGGATCCATCGCTTAATTTCTTTTATCCTGCGTAAAACGATTAAAGGGCCACAACGTGAAGCTCTGTACGATTGGATACAAGAAGAGTTGATCATTTTAGAATCCAATCCATTTAACCCTGTGGACTCAATAGCGTTACGTTAATCGTTCAACCAAGCGCTTTTGGCGCAGCCATCAAACCAAGCCGACGTAGACTTTTTCTCTCAAGCCGATGACGAAAATCACTTCGAGCCGTCACATCATCAAGCGAGCGATGCGCTTTACAGTGATAAACAGATAACCAAGTTGTATCGTCAGTTGGCCAAACAATTACACCCAGATAAAGAAACGGACGAAGAGAATAAGTCCGAGAAAAGCGCGCTCATGCAGCAAATGTCACAAGCGAAGAAAGACAAAGATGTGGTGGCCTTGTTTATGTTGGCTCAGCAGCATCTTCCTGATCATGAGATGGTGATGGATGAAGGTATGCTTGAACGCTTAACGATGACGCTGACCAAAAAAATTGGGCAATTAAACCAGGAATATCAAGAACTCCAGCATGGTGACGATCTCAAAAGTTTGATTTGGCAACGATTTGGTGGGGGCAATAAAGCAGCACGCCAGAAAGGGTTAAGAGAGTATCGCGATCATTTAAAAAAAGAGTCACAAGCGCTCCTCGCCCAATCCCAAGAGATCAAAACAGTTAAGCAAATACAGCAGCGCTTAAAGCAGAAAATAGAAGCGTCTTACTTTGACAACCCGCTTTTTAACATGGACCAGTCTGAGTTGTTTGCCTGATTGTGTTTGAAATGGATGAGGAAATGACAGTGTTAGAAAGGTTGGGCTAAGAATAAAATGAGGGCGAGAAGCGCTCCACCCTCATTTGTTATGGGGATATTGACTTAATTGATGTACATCGATACTCCAGGGCCCACATCTAACCCAAAAGGAGCACAATGCTCCTTTAGTTGACGGTGTTTATCTTGTCGCCCTACATGCGCATTTATGCGTTAAAGGGCAATAAGAATAAACCAGTCGGATTGATACTTAGATACGCGTGATCCGCTAGTGACGCATCAAATTGCGAGGTATTAAGTTGCAATAAAATGTCATGATCGTGCCATGTCACCCCCACTTCGTACATGTTCCCCATATAGGCGACTTTATTGACAGTGCAGCGTTGGCTGTCATCGCCATGGTCGGTCAACAATATGGCTTCTGGTCGCACTCCAACTTGATATTCATCATTCGGAAAACCTTCCACCATGATAGGGTCTGCAGGGATTCGATATTGGTTAACGGTGATGGTTTCCCCGTCAAAATAGCCAGGGAAGATGTTCGCTTCTCCCATGAAGTTTGCCATGAACATGGAAGCGGGGCGCTTGTAGAGATCGGTGGGTGAGCCTTCCTGCATAATATCCCCGTCTTTCATCACAATCACAGTGTCAGAGACCGCGAACGCTTCAGTTTGATCGTGCGTCACATAAAGTGAGGTGATCCCAAAGCGTTGCTGCAATTCACGAATCGTTTCCCGCATATTTCGTCGTAAGTTCGCGTCTAGGTTACTCAACGGTTCATCGAACAGGAGTACTTTGGGTTTTAAGACTAAGGCACGCGCAAGAGCGACGCGCTGTTGTTGTCCGCCTGAGATTTGGTCGACAAACCGGTCTCCAAACCCTTCTAGGTCCACTAGCTTTAATGCTTCATCCACACGTTGTTTTATTTCGCTGTTAGACAGCTTGAGCATCTTCAACCCATAACCGACATTGTCATGCAGAGACATGTGCGGGAACAAAGCATAAGACTGAAACACCATACAAATGTCTCGTTGTTGAATCGAGGTGTTGGTTACATCTTCACCATCAATAAAGATTTGACCGCTTGTCGGCTTTTCAAGCCCCGCCACCAAGCGCAGCACCGTGGTTTTACCGCAACCCGAAGGGCCAAGTAGCGTGACTAAGCTGCCTTTTTTGATTTCCAGATCTAAGTCGCCAATCACTGTGTTATCACCAAACTTCTTGCAGACATTTTTTAGAACCACAAAGTTTTCATTTTCCATTATTCATATCTCCAATAGTTATTCTTGGTTGGTGGCTTTAGAGCGAGACACACGAGCTTCGCCGACCAGCGCGTCAAAAATTAAAATAATCGACAACATCACGACAATGAGGATAGAGCCGTATGCGATCGCAATACCGTACTCACCATCTTCCACGCGGTTTAAGATGTACGACGTGGCAACCCGAGTTTCTGGGGTGACCAAGAAAATGATTGCGCTGACTGTCGTCATGGCTCGGACGAAACTGTATATCAGAGTCGAGAGAATCGCGGGTCTTAGTAAGGGTAAAAGGATATGGGTGATCGTTTTCAGTGAGTTGGCACGCAGGCTCAATGAGGCTTCATCCAACGATTTATCCAGTTGCCCTAAACCAGCGACGCCGGCGCGAATGCCGACTGGAACATTACGCATCACCATGGAAATGATCACGATGGCAGCGGTACCTGTTAGGTAAACTGGCGCATCATTAAACGCCAGAATGTAAGAGACGCCCGCAACAGTGCCAGGGACGGCAAAACAAAGCATGGTGGCAAATTCAATCACTTTTTTGCCATGGAACTGTTGTCTAACCACGATGTACGCGATCAATAAGCCGAAGAACGCCGTGATCGGTGCAGCCACACCTGCATAAGTCATGGTAGTAAGCAGTGATGGCCAAGCACCTTCACTCATTCCCATACCAAAGAGTTGGATGTAGTTGTTCAAGGTTAAACTATAATCCACGCCCCAGTTGACCGTGAAGCTACCGAAAATGATGCTGCCATAAAGCAGAACATTGAAGGCCATCCAGAAATAAAGTAGCCCCGTTACGCCGTGTTTTAATGACGGCGGAAGAGGTTGTACATCTCCACGATAGGACTTGCCTGAGATGGTGACGTAAGAACGTTTACCAATCCATAAGTACTGCACGACAAAAATCGCCAGTGAGAATAATAAGAGTACGGCACCTAAGGTACTAGCGGACGCATAATCGAGCTGCGCGCCGGCAATGTAGAAGTAGATCTGAGTCGCGAGTACATCAAAGCTACCGCCAAGCACTAATGGGTTACTAAAATCTGCTAACGATTGAACAAAGATGATCAAAAAGGAGTTTGCCAGCGCCGGTTTCAACAAGGGCATCACGATCTTAAAGAAGGTTTGGTAGCGATTGGCGCGTAAGGTATAAGACGCTTCTTCCAATGAAGGGTGCAAGGATTTCATTGCCCCATCTAAAATCATGAAAGACATGGGCGCAAAGGCCAATACTTGAGCCATCCAAATACCCGTGAAGCCATATAACCAGTTGGTTTGTTGTAGACCAAACCAATCGGCCATGAGCTCGGTAATATAACCAGAGCGTCCCAGCATCAATGTAACACCAAGGCCCACTACGAAAGGTGGAGTTACAATAGGAAGAATGGAGAAAATACGCGCGATAAAAGCTGAACGTTTGGCAATACGCGTGGTGTAAATCGCAAAAATCAGACCAAAGAAAGTGGCTCCAATACCAACGGAAGTGCCAAGCATGATGGAGTTCATGATGATTTGAACAATTTGCGGCTTGGTGATGATGTCGACAAATTGCCACATCACGAACTGCCCCATATCATCTTTAAACATCGGGACAAAAATGGCGATGCTTGGATAGATAATGAAAATCGAGATAAGCAGGACTATCGATAGCAGGGAGCCGATCACAAATGTATCGCCGCCCAAGTATTCCAGTCGAGAGAAAGCCAGAGTGATCACAGCCCCTAAGCCAATGAATAGGAAAATACTGGCGTAGCCTAATCCTTGCTCGGTGTACCATGAGGTGATTAAAGCAAAAAGCATACACGCACTGGAAAAGCCTATATCGAAGTAATGGCGCTTTTTGGCGTATTTGTTTTGCGCTTGATATGGTCGGAACAGTAATACCAAAGGCAAAGCAAACCACCACCATGAGATGTTCATCCCACTCCAGCCCATGGCGGCTTTGAACTCTTCTGGGGTGGATTCAAACACTCCATAGTCGAGCGAAAACACAGGCAGCAATATAAATGCGCCGATCAACATGGCAATCCAATAAAAAACTGGATCCCTGCGATGCGTTTTTTGACCTTGGTGAGCGCCTTGGCGCGGGTGATTCGCCGATTCTGCTGCTAAGTCATTCATTGTAAATTACCAAATTTTGGGTGCGACAGTCCGTCAGCACAATATCCCTGCTGATAGACAGTCGTATTAAAAATTAAAAAGGGAGCAGCGTGTGAACGCTGCTCGGTGTGAGACGCCGAGTAGGCTTATTCGCCCATTTTCACGACATTGACCCACTTGTTGATCAGACGCTTACGCTCGGCAGAGGAGCCATAGGTGTCCATGTCGTAGTTGATCAACGTTAAATCTTCTAGGTTAAGCGCATTCGGTGATTGTTCCGCTGACTTGTTAGTGAGGATTTGGAAAGATTGTCCCTTCTTCCACGCTAGCTCTTGGCCTTCTTTGGATAACACCCAATCAACGAAGAGTTTGGCATTATCGAGGTTACGAGCGCCTTTAATGATGCTCACTCCGCCAATTTCATAACCAGTACCTTCACAAGGTGAAATGAGCTCCAGAGGTGCCCCTTTGGATTGTTCTAGTGAGTAATCGTGTAAGAAACCAATCCCGATCGCAATTTCACCACGCGCGGAATTACGCGAAGGCGTCACACCCGATTTGGTATATTGCGAAATGTTTTTATCCAAATCTTTAAAGTAAGTAAACGCTTGGTCTTCTGTCCACAGTTGGATGAAAGTGGCCAGAGCCGTATAGGCGGTACCGGAACTTTGCGGATCGGCGATTTGAATTTCATCTTTATATTCAGGTTTGGTCAGATCGCTCCAACAGCGTGGGATCGCCAACCCTTTCTCGGCCAGACGTTCAGTGTTCACGCCAAAACCTAAGATCCCCATGTACACAGCTGAGGAGTAGTTACCTTTGCGTTTGGCCGGATCTTTGTAGTTATCCATGATGAATTCAAGTTGAGGAGATGGGTAGGCTTGCAGCAAATCCATTTCTCCAGCCTGAGATTGCGGGTCTAGCGTGCCACCGTACCAGACGTCGGCGCGAGGGTTTTTCTTTTCCGCTTCGATTTTCGCTAAGGTGCTACCAGAACCATTTCGAACAAAGGATGTTTTGACATCATATTTGTCAGAAAAGGCTTTAGTTTCAGCTTCACACATGGCGTTTGTTGCGCTGCAATAGACGACGAGGCGACCATCGGCCATGGCTTGAGGAGCGGCGATGGCAGAGCCAAGGATGCAAGCGGCCAGTAGGCTGCGGTGAGTACTAACTTTCATGTTATTTCCTCTGCTTTATTATAATGAACTCAATGCAAGAGTGTAGGGTTGTAGGGCGCATTGAGTGCTTATCACATCCAGTGATAAGTTGGTGTCATCATGCAGTGTGCATGGTGACGTTATGAATAAACCTCGTGAGTCAGCAGAGAGTCCCCACGTGGATTGATGCACGTCTTTTAAGGGGAACTCAGTGTTTCGGCACGTTGTTGTGCTTTGACAAAAGGCAAAATCAGTAGGCTGATACAAGCCGCCGATAAGGTGATGACACTGAAAAAGCCTTCCCAGCTAAATTGTTCAATGATCAGTGTGAGTGGGTAACTCGCTAGTGCGGCGCCTAAGTAGCCAAATAGCCCCACAAAACCTGTCGCAGTGCCTGCTGCTTCTTTGTGCGAACATTCCGCTGCTGCCATACCAATCATCATCTGTGGTCCAAAGACAAAGAAACCGATGGAGAAAAAACACCCTGATAACACAATAAAATTGTCTAGTGGGGTCAGCCAAAGTGCGGTTACTGATGCAAAAATGCCTAAGGCAAAAATTAAATTCATCGGCGCACGATTACCGTGAAAGAATCGATCCGATCCCCAACCACCAAATAAAGACCCAAGAAACCCGCCAATTTCAAACATCGATACAGCGGCATTGGCTGAAAACAGTTCGAAGCCATGTCGTTGCACCAAATACAAATTGCCCCAGTCGTTGATCGCGGTGCGTACGACATAGACCAAAAAATAAGAGCTACACAGTAACCAAATGTACTTATTACCCAAGACATAAGTTGTAAGGATGGCTTTAAAATTCAGCCCTTTGCCTTCTTGTTCATGACGTTTTTCTAATTCATCGTGACGCCATTGTCCGACGCTTGGTAACCCCATGCTGGTTGGTTTATCTTGCATGCGAAAGCACAAAACGCCGCCGACGATAATGGCGAGTAACCCAGGCAAGATAAAACCATATCGCCACCCCCACGTCATGGCTGTAAAGCCAATCACGATAGGGATTAAAGCGCCGCTCAAATTGTGGCAAGTATTCCAAATAGACCACCAAAAACCGCGCTCAGATCTCGAATACCAAGTGTTGAGCAGTTTGGCACAAGGTGGCCAGCCCCAACCTTGGAAAAAAGCATTCAACGTCCACAGTGTGGCAAACATCACCAAAGAGGAACTCAACCCAAATGCTATGTTAATAACACCAGTGGCGATGAGCCCAAGCCCCATAAAATAACTGGGTTTCGAACGGTCACTGACCATTCCAGAAACAAACTTGGATAGACCATATGTGATGTAAAATAGTGTACCGAGAAAGCCGATATCGGAATGCGCTAAACCGAGGTCACTGAGCATTGCTGGCATCGCAAAATTTAAACTTTTTCGAGTAAAGTAAAATACGGCATAACCCGCGTACATCGACAGCATTAAGTGCAGTCGCCAATAGTGATAAGTGGCATTGATCTGACTTTGATCCGCTATCGGTTTAACGGGTTGCTCGGCTGTAAGAAACCCCATCATGTGGTTGGTTCTCCTTAGTACGATTGGATGTTACTAGACGGATTGAGATAATGAATGAGACTAATTTATAAACGACTAAGAAAAATTCCTAGTTTTTCCATTGAGGGGGGATTTTTGTGGGCGAGTTAACAAATCATTGACATTAAGGTCAGGTACTCGTTGGCAAGTTGATGGTGATGCGAGTGCCGTTGAATGAGGTGCTATCTCGCTCATTCGGTCTTTCGCTTTGCTCCGATACCACTACGCTACCCTGGCGTGTTTGAATGGTCATCTCTCCACCTAACGCACTGACTCGTTCTTTGATCCCTTTAAGCCCTTGGCCTTTCGTGGGCCAATCGTCAGGCAGCCCTTGACCATTATCTCTTAGTTCCAAACTGAACGTATCACCGGGCATAATGCTCAGTTTTACTTCCGTGGCGTTTGCATGCTTGCTGACATTGTTGAGCAACTCTTGGGTGATGCGGTAGAGCGTAACGGCGGTGATGTCATCCAATTTATTGGGCGACAGACCGAAGTTGAGTTTAAAATCGATGTGTCGATCGGCAAAGCGCATTTCTGAGCTAAGTTGTCGTATAGCATCTTCTAGCCCCAATTCATCTAAAGTATGAGGGCGAAGTTGAGTCAACAGTTGACGAGTGGAGCTGTGTATTCTTAACGCCAGCGTATTGATGGTACTGGCGATGTTTTTGCTCATCTCATCTTGGCTGGTGCGATCGGCGAGCATCGCTTGAATTTGAATCGCTGTGATATTTTGTCCGATTTCATCGTGTAGCTCACGGGCAACGGACTTTCGAATCGCTTCTTCGACTTGCACTAATTGAAGCGCCAAATGTTGCTTATTGACGAGCTCACTCTCTAAATCCTTATTGACCTTTTGTAATTGCTTGGCGAGTAAGTACTGACGACTGATCGCAATCCCAAGTCCTAATCCAACCAATGCTTGGGTGATCATGAAAATTTGCAGTTCTTGGTCAGACTCAAAGGAGCCGCTAATCTGCCTAGCCGTTGTGAGTAAGATACTGTTGATCACACTGGCTAATACACCGCCTTGCCAACCGTATTGGTAGGCCATGAAGATGTTGGGTAGCAAAATAATCAACAGCGCCAGCGGTTTCATTTGATCTAATAAGGTGAGCTCTGCGACTAACCCAATGCTAAAGAAGGCGATTCCCCACAGTAAAGCAGAAGGACGTAACCGCACTTCTTGATGAATTAGGGTAGGGCTCAGTGGTAACCAAATTTTCTTCTGTAAGTAGTCATAAAGTAGATAAAGGAACGGTGCAAGTAATAGACCACCGGTTAAAGCTGAAATCGTGGTGGAAAAAATGTAGCTCACCGGCATGGCTAACGGTTTGAACAACAGCAACATCGTGAGTCCACACAGTAAACCATGGATAACAGTGAGGCTCGTGAGGGCCAGAATCTTTTGCCAATAGACCGTAAGATTTTTCCAGCAGCGATGAAAAGGGATGGCGAGAAAATAAGGCAAGAAAGCAAAAATGGGCAACAAGTACTCATGGCGGAACTCGGCCAACAAGTAGACTAAGCCACCTGATACCATGAGTTCGCTGGCCACAAAGACTCGCCACAATGGACGGCGCGCCAGCGTGAAAGCGACCAATTTCAGACCGCTTGGCAACAGTAAACCGGCCAGCAAGATATCGGGCGATAAATAGCGACTAATATTCCATAAGCAAAACCAGCTGATGCTATAAACTAAAAAGCCAAAAGCGTAGGAAAACGCATCGGCAAAGATTGGGCGAGTATGGAGCGGTGATGGTTCCATCGCTTATTCAGCGAGTAGTTTGTTCTTGATCGCGAAGCGGATCAGGTCAACATTATTCGCCAACCCGAGTTTACTGAGAATGTTGGCACGGTGAACGTGAATGGTTTTATGACTGATCGACAGCTCAGTGCCAATGTGTTTGACATCTTCGCCTTGGATCAGGTGATTGAAGACTTCAACTTCACGTTTGGTTAGTTCATCGAGCACGGATGGGGTGGCCGATGCATTACTTAAATTAAACAGGGCATCGGCACATAAATAGCGGTCGCCGTTGGCAACGGTTCTTATCGCCGCTACTAGCTCTCCAGGCCCACAGCGTTTGGATAAGTAACCGCAGGCCCCTGCTTCAATGGCTTGGCTGACAAAGGAGGCGGAATCGTAAATACTGAGTATTATTGCTCGAAAGTCCGGTTGCGCTTTACGCAGCTTACTCAGCAGCACCAAACCACTTTCATCTGGCATAGAGATATCAATCACCGCCACGTCAATGGAGGTGTTGGCGAGAGTGTGGAACGCGTCGGCTGCGCAGCTGTATTGACTGTGAACTTGAATGTCTGCTTCTACACTGAGCAACTGTGCAAAACCTGAACGCACCATAATGTGGTCGTCGACTAACGCTACTGAAATCATCGTACATGTCCTTTGTGTCGTTCCGCATCATTGCAAAAGCAATGTGAACCTTCAAATTAATCGGTGCGCATATGTGATGGCAGTCGTTTATCGGTAAGGTGAATACCATCAATTCGTCGTGTCAGCTCAGCCTGAACTCATATCAATGGTAGAGGAACCGTGATTTCATTACGGTTGATTTATAAGTCAACTGAGTGAAGTAATTTGACACTAATTGAGGTCTCGTCAATCAATGTAAAGACTTTCGGGCGAATCTCGCTAATCCACCAATCATTATAGGTTTCTTCATAAATCCGCTGTCTAGCTTCTTCATTCTCAAATTCTCGGAGCCAGACAAAAAAGTCAGTGTCGGTGTCGTCCGTTCGGATATATGTGTCGACTATGACCATACCTTTGGATCGTTGATAGGGGAGAAGCTCTTCGTGCATCCAACGTAGCCATTCAGACGTTTTTCCGGGGCTGATTTTATATTCTCGTAACTCGGTAACTTTCAATTTTTAATACTCCAATATGATTGGTGCCCTAACCACCTCAAAAAAACATCATTTATCTCCTGATTTTTGGGTTAGAACATTGCTGACCAAGCCTGTTTTAAACTCTTTGTATGCATCTTGTCTATTATGTCAAAGACATGACTATAAAAATGACCTAAGATACTGTTAATGTTAAACATAATGATTTAGGTCGATGGATTGTGGCTAAACATGAAATATTAATTATTGAGTCAAGAAGTGCAAAAGATATTTTTGACGATAGATATGAAGGCGCGACTCTTAAAGAGGTTTTGAAGTTACAAGGGGTCTCAGCAAAGCATTTTGAAGTGGTCAATAAAGCTTACTTTGAAAAAGCCATTAAATATGCAGCAAATAAACACATCAAGTATGTGCATTTTAGCGGGCATGGATCTGAAGAGGGTATTGCGTTAACGGACGGCTTCATTACGTGGCAAGAGTTTGATGAGATAGCGTGGCCACACTTGAAAGATACCTGTCTATGCTTTTCGAGTTGCGATGTCGCAAAAGGTGTTGAAGAAATATTCGAATACCATAAGTCATTTTGTAATGCCGTGATAGCCCCTACAAGGGAAATTACTTGGGGAGAAGGCTTGGTGGCCTTTAGTGCTTTGTACCATCGAGCTTTATCATGCTCGACGAGCTCCAGTCAAGATGTGAGAGTGTTAAATCATATTGTTGGTAAGGGAACATTC
Source organism: Vibrio sp. PSi01 (assembly GCF_054960695.1). Classification (NCBI taxonomy): domain Bacteria; kingdom Pseudomonadati; phylum Pseudomonadota; class Gammaproteobacteria; order Vibrionales; family Vibrionaceae; genus Vibrio; species Vibrio sp. PSi01. Next base: position 53,083 of record NZ_JBHNYN010000017.1, on the reverse strand, counting down.
CGTTTTATTGCTTCTACTTATCGAGCGACCACTTACGCTGTCGGTTAATCATCGTCAGTAAGTGGTGCGCTGTGGGCCTGATACGACGGTGCACATCCGTAATCGTACTCTCAATTTACTTTTATTTTCTCTGCTTATTTTAAAAGCTTGGACGACAGACTCAATATGAATAAGACCGATTTTCCTGAACTGCCAATTAAGCTCTCTCACCTAATGGCCAGTCTTTATCGGCTGTTAGATGAAAAGAAAGAACATTCCCAATCACTAAGTGAACAAAACTCGATCCTTGAGCTTCAGTTATATCTTCAAAATATATGTCACCTTGCAAGGACGGCGTACTCTGCATCCATCACATTAAAAAGCCGACCTATGCTAGAGCAACTGATGAGAAAATCGTTTTCACTTGAGAGACAGCTGAACGCGATGGCCAAACATCATGAATGGTTAGAAGATTCTGATACCCAAATGCTGAAACAGATGGGTCTCATTATGGACGCCTTGTCGAGCGAAAATAAGCGTCTGAGTGATTAAGCTTTCCGATTTTGCTACACCTGAACATTACCCTCATTGAGAACTTGGAGATCTAAACATGAAACGATTGATTAATGAGTTACATTTCATTAATTCCCCAAAACCTGTAGACACCATTGAAGTGGACATAGATAGCCTTCCGAAGGGGTACTACGACTACATCGATATTGTTACTGAGACTTTGCGACCATTGGCTGAGTCATCACCGGATCTGCGCGCCACCGTTTATGTACAACAGGCATTGTCTGTCAACTTTGGCCATGCAGGCTGTTCAGTTTTTATTGGTGTGGTTGGAAGCCCAAATGCCTTAGCGTTAATTTTGAATGGATTCCAATCCATACCTGGGATAGGTGCTCGCTACGGAGATTCTATTTTCACAAACCAATCTCGTCGTAGACTTCACATAGAGGATGGTTTGGTTTGGCAGCAGGAAGATGACGTAACTTGGTTTGTCGCCTCTTCGATAGAGGGTATTGCAGAGAGCGATGATGAAAGTGACCAGTATGGTGAACACGATTTTGAGCATTACCCAAGTCAGGCTAAGGTTTATGAAGCCGGGGATTTGTTAAAAAAGACAGCCAAAGCGAAGGATTCTGAAATCGACGATGTCGTCAATCCAGAGATCCTTGTTGCATCATACTCTAAAGGTATTTATACCCGATCTCGATCGGTCCGAGCAGACGCAAAAGTTGGATCGATTCGCACAACAATAGAAGGTGTTTTTGGGCTGCCGGAAGGGTCAGTAAAGCTTTGCGACCCCGAGGGGAATTCATTACGTGCCGATGCAAAAATAAGCACACTTCGTCGACGTTGGGATGAGTGATAAATCATTCGGCTTTATCATTCTAATCGTAAATATAATGATAACTGAATTGAACTATACCGCATTTCTGATGTTGATATTGAAGCACGAGGCATTGACCCTGTATCGAGTAATGGGGTGAGTGCCTTGAATGCGTGCTACGAGAAAGCCCAAAATTGAAGAGTGGGGGATGAACATGGTCATCTTCTTCTTCCTTGGAGCATGCTAAAAACGGAATAGTCTGTCTCTCAAAAAATGCCGTGCAGAATGACAGATACCGTCTTAGTTGGCGGTATCTGTTTTGATATTAGGAAGTCAATGATTCGGTTCGCAGACGCTTACTATTTAACTAGCAATAAACTTTCATTCTATTTGGCGATGTTTTTTATTTGATGTCTTTTGGTTGCCCTATTTTTTGTAAAAAATCATCAAACGCTTTTTCGATAAGTTCCGTTTTTCCTGTTTCAAAATCCAAGAACAAGATCTCGTGACTTTTTTTGTCGAAGCATACGTAGTTACCAAAGTTATCTATTGCAAACGCTACGAGGTCTGCTGAGATTTTAGTCACTCCTTTGTTCAATCTGATGATGTTTTCCGCATCCGTAGGGTTGAATGATAAAAAAGATTTAATCGTTCTCTCTTGCGATGTATTCGTCTTAAATACACTGATTGGAGGGCGACTACCGTTATACTGCTTAACAAACTCGATATAGGTATCGTTAAACTGATACCCTAATGCTTTTTCAGCATCCGGAATGAGATTTTCCGTCGCTAAAGGTTTTATGTAACGCCATTCTTTCATTTTTTTTATCCTCAAAATCAACGGTTTTCTCTACCACCACCCCAAATGGCTTTTCCACCAGTGTGTCGATTGTTTTGGTGGTCTTCCGTGCTAATCAGTTGCATTTTTCCTGACTCTTCATTGTGATGCCATGTATAGCCATCGGGGGTATCATTATTTTCAATTTGCTCCCGTTGTTCCTCGTTAAATTGTTTTGAGAATTCAGGGTCGCTTTGTATCTTTTCTTTTAGTTGTTGGTTTCCATGTTTCGCTTGTTCTGAATCCGTCGCTTGAGTCATTTCGTTAGGAAGTTGCACATCTATGGCACTCTCGAATTGCGGGAAAACCCCCTCAACTTCAATGCCATTGATTTCAAACGTTTTACGGACATACTCAACGCCATCTTCACCTATTTGGCCTTCTTTACCTTCATTAATGGTTTTTAGGCGAACTTTTCCATCTTCACTTATTGTTGCGCTTTCCAGTAAGCTGGGTGAGCAACCTAACTTTTCTCTATAGTCATCTTTTTCTTCCTGAGTTAAAGGTCGGGCTTCGCTCTCTAAAACCTCAGGATCGGGCTTTAGAGCCGTTTGTTCTAAAATCGGGCGATCAAGTTCATTTAAGTCGATATTTTTTTCATCGATACTCTCAAGCGCTTTTAGAAGCTCGGGTTGGAGCTCTGGTGGCATTTTGGTTGCAACTTCTTTTATCGCTAATAAATCCATTGTTATGCGACCCTCTTGTTAGCAAACTGTATCCATTCTGAGTAGAGTTTTATGTATTCTTCGCCATTAGGGATTAATGATCTAAGTAGCGGTTGGATGATCATAGTGACCTGCTCTTGAGACGCATGCTTGAACTTTTCCAATATCAATATTTTGAGATGGTAATGTATCTGCTCTACACTCTTAACCTCGTGAATAATACTTTCTAATTGTTGTTTACAATCCAAGATATACGGTACTAGAAATGCAAAGTCGCGGAATTGAAGCTCATTTAGACCGGCATACAAATATTGTCTGAGCCTAATCTTCATTTCTGTTGGAAAGTTGCTTCGGAAGAGTTCTTGAGTAAGTTGTACTTCATTGGTCTCTAACTTTAGTTGATTATACCCGCCCAAAAGGTGAGTGATTAAATTAAAGCGAAACTCTACTTCATGCATTCTTTTCGTTGGCAATGCTTGATATCGGTAGAGCTCTTCTTGTCCTGAAAATCGACTGACTTTACATAATACAGCTTCGATCCACTCATTTTGATACACAACGGCGACCCCTCGAGGTAAACGAGCGATTTCTTCGACTTGCTCATCCGTCAGTCCTGCTGACTTACCTGCCAATAAGCGGTCGACTTCATCAGGCAAACGCATCAGGATTTTAGTGTTGGTATTGCGAATAGCTGAAATATGTACCGCAGATGGTGACTGATCGGCAATGATGAACCCTTCGCCATAAGTTCGCATTTCGGCAATAGCGTTAGACAGCATTTCTACCGATTTTTCGGCAACACTGCCACCTTCAGCTCCATTGCTAGATGGGGTCGCTCTCAATATGTGGTGCGCCTCCTCCAAAACAGTAATGTGCTTAAGAGGCTGATTCATTTGCATATGTTCAGCTCGGAATTCACCAAGTTTTATCACCAAAAGCCCCATCAAAAGGGACTTGGTTTCTTGAGACCCAATTCGGCTCAGATCTACGATCACATTCTGGTCAAAAAGATCTTCATTACTGATTTCATCGGCAGCAAAGATTTGGCCGTTCAGCCCGTTGACTAGTGAGCGAACACGAGTGACCAAGGCGCCGGTATAGTTACTCTTCATTTCGTCTGAGTAAGCCGATTGAGATATCACTGCCTCGAGCTGTATGAGTAAGTCGGTAAACGTAGGGAAAAGCCGTGAGCTGTAGATTGAGGTTGAATCGCGTAAATCCCACCCGCAAGCTTCATAACTTCTCAGTACTGCGTCTTTAAGAATAGCTGGCATGGCGGCATACATCGGCCAACAGACGTTAAACACTTCAATCAATCGATCTACATGTTCAAGTACATGGGTTTGCTTAGGGAAGGAAAACGGATTGATTTTCAAAAGCTCTGTAAATCGGTCGTTTGTCCCCAAAACACGTACATTTTGGCGATTTCCAAAAACATGCTTGTATTCTCCCTTCGCCGGTTCAATCACTAAAAAAGGAATATCTTGTTGTATTGCCTGCTCCAGTATGGTGTAAACCGTATTACTTTTGCCAGAGCCGGTTGAACCTGTTATCAGTGTATGGCTTGTCAATTGGTCGAGGTCTAACTCTACAGTTTGTGGTAAGTCAGTCCACAAGTGACGCACATGACCTAACGAAATTGTTCGTGAATCAACTTCAGTGATTTCTGCGGTAGGCATCTGTACTTTACGCCCAAATGCTGCCGTTTCCTGTACCACTACAGTAGACGTAGAGCGTCGAGGCAGACTAAGTTGAAGAGCCATCTCCTTACTCGATACCAGAGTTGCAGGCGTGAGATAGGGGATATGTGCATTTCGACTAAAACTCGGTTCGAGTCGAGGGTGCGTCAGCTTTCCCAACCACTGAGTGATTGTATTCGCCTTTTGGCCTGACCAAGTCGTCAATGCAAAGTCTTCCATTGACGACTGAGTTCCACGGGTCAGCCCTAAGAAAATGCTAGATAACGCTTCACTAGAGGCGGCACTATCACTGACAAAATAAGCCGTACTAAGCCAACCGCCATGGCTTTTGGCTTCGTTAATGCGGTTTAAGTGATGATCAACTTTCTCCAGCATATTCAAGATACCTTTGTCTGTTGTCTCAAAACTGACTTGCTTTGTCGAACCTTGTGTTTGGGTTACCCCTTTCGTATTCGTTGTGCTTAGTGTGTCGGTTTTCGTCGTTGTAGAGCTCGTCGCTCTTGATTTATTCGTCGAGTGGCTGGTGCTTTTGCTGTCAGAGTTGGACGTTGAGGTGCCGTTGGTGTCGGTAGTTTGAAATAAGCTTGCGATTTGTCCACCAGCTTGACTACCTATAATGGCCCCTAGAGGCCCTCCAAACATGCCGAGTGTTGAACCAATCGCCATTGCTCCCATACCTATCACTTTATCTTTTTTATTCGGTGTGGTCTTACTTGTGCTCGTATTGCTAGATTTAGATGTCGACGTCGTGGTGCTTTCACTAGTGCCCGTCGTTTCTGTCAGCCCCAAGCTTTCACCCAGAGAGTGGCTGAGTCCCTCACTAATGCTGAGGTTGATGGCATCACTGTCCTGAATACCATAGCTGTATTGTCGACTCGATAGTGAGGATAGTTGAGTGGCTACCTGCTCATAGCCTGTACGAACCGTGTTCAGTGCTTGCATGGAGACGGGCTCGGCGAGGATAAGTCCCTCGTACGTGCGGTTTTCTGCTGCATCAATAAAGCGCTCCAGCCCTTGCATAAAGTGTGTTTGGTCTTGTGTCGAAAGCCCCGGAACACTGCTTACTGCAGTAACTGTTTTACTTAAACTATCTTCATCAATACCATCTAATAGTGCGCCTACATCGGCCCCATTTAGTGAGGTAAGTTTGCTGCCAGGGAAGTGTCCTTTAAAGGTTTCTTGTAATAAATCTCCCGAGTTTTGCCCCAGCATTTTCCCCGGTTCACCACGGGCACCAATATAAAGTAGGGTTTCTTTGCCGTCTGATTTTAAGAAAAGGAACACGGTGTATCCTGCTGCGCCCAACGCAGTGTATGCTGCCGTGGTGCTTTCTAATACCGATTGTTTATTTTCCTGTACAAGGCGCTCAACGCGGAAAATACGCACGTCACCGCCTCGGTTAAGCTGCACGTTGTGTTGGTTTTCAACCTGAAGCACATCGTAGTGTTTGAGCTCAGCAAGATAACTCTTGTTAATTAACGCATGAGCCGTAGAGAGCGCGGTCAATGCTTCTTGTTGCGCGGGAAGTAAAGGAAAGTCTTCCATTTCGGTGCTTGATAAATTCATTTAAACTCCATTACACAATGACGGCGAGAATGACCAAGGCGATAGCAGCCACCGCCCCTCCAATCATCAACATTGAATTCAGAACGCTCTTTTGAGGTTTAGGATTTGTATGGTGTTGCCTGCCACCAATCTCTGGCTTCATTTGATGTTGCGGTGTGCTTCTCGATGGAGCACTTCGCATAGGCGCAGAAGAGGCTTGATTTGATGGGAGGGTAAATACGTGATCACGTACCGCGACCATGTGATGGATGCGCTCTAAAGAGAAATTGGAAGAAGCATATACTTCTTGCATGCCATAGTAGTGGAGGTCCCATTTAGCTGAGTCGTGAACCATGCCTTGGGAGTAGGCGTTTTCTTCATAAGGCACAAATAATTTTGGATGTTCGGATAACGTCCAAGCAATGGTCTTACGCAGTGCGGCAGTGGATAAATGGTCGTCATTCATTTCCATAAACAAAGCATTTCGGATGGAAGAAATATCGTCATTATTGACGCTGTTTTTTAGTGAGTGGGATGGGCTAAACCCCGTAGTGTCTACAGATGAAAAATCAGCGTTCATAGTGTTTTCCTTTGTGCTCGGCGTGTTCTTATGGCTTGCTGCCGGATTAGACGTTGGTGAGAGAAAACCAGCGACCCTACGTTCTGTTAGATAACTTTTCACCTCAATAAGGTGCTTAATTCTTTCTAAGCAAAAGTTTTTTTCCGCGATATGGACTTGTTTTAAGAAGTAGGAGCTGCGCTCCCATTCCATCGGGTCATGGCTTATCGGATCCGTAGATATGTCCGTTCGGTAAGATGTAAAAAGTGCCAGTTTGTCTTCGGGCAGCTCCGCCAGTATCTGGTGCAATAGTTCGGCTTTAAAATCTGGGTTTCTTATAAAGCCAATAATTTGGGATTTAAATTCTGCACTGGTTAGCGATGGTGCAGTAAAATTTTTTATTTTGTCCATAGGATCAATCCCTTAAAGGCCCATTGATACTTTCAATGGGCACGTAATTGTTTAAAACTGTAAGATGGCTTCAAGTTCTTGCTTGATGGATCGAATCTCTTCGATATCAGATTGCGCCTGAGTTATGGCTTGCTCGCGTTCAGCTTGGTTGTTAGCCTTTTGGCTTAGGTCGTTTAGAACGACTTCAAACTTGGCGTTGAATTCGCCATCCAAAAATGAAAGGTAGTTGTCGATCAACTTGTCCTTGTCTTCTTTGATATGGAGCTTGGCTTGATTCTTGAGTGATTCAAATTGGTCGCGAACAACTTTCCCTCTTGCTTTCCATAGTTCTTGAAGATTGACAAACTCTTCTTGACGATAAGTTTTTACTTCGCGAGTGCGCCCCCACGAAAACGGGTTATACCATTTAGAATCCGAGACGGTTCTATATCCACTCACGACGGATTTTTTTTGAATGTCGCTTTGGCTTACCTCTATATTGAAAGGAATAGATTCAATGGAGTGTTTGAGAGCTTGAAAAGCAGGCAGATCTAATTCTCGACTATCCGGAAACAGAGCTGCCACATGGTTTTGATATTCTTCAAGTAACTCTTGTTTGATAAGGTGTTGTGAGTGTTGAAATGATTGTTCGTACTCGTTGATGATCCGGTTAAATTCAAATTTCAGCTCTTGTGAGGCTATGTTGACTTGAGACTCAGCTTCACTTACCGCTTTTTCGCCTCTAAACTTTGTTCCAATATTGCGGAGCAATGTCTTAACGTTGCTCTCTAGCTCATTCAGTTCGTTATGCACCTTGATTGGTAAATCTCGGCCTTCTTGCTGTAGCTGTGTTTTATATGCCTGCGTGCTGAAACCCTTATCTCGTCGCGATTTTAGGCTTTGAATCTCTGACTGAAGCTGAGAAAGCGCTTGCTCATCAATTTCCAATTGTTTGGTTAACTCTGCTTCTTGCAGACCTCTTTCGATAGCTGCAGTCATTGCCAAATGAGCTCGGTTTAGTCGCATTGGGAAACTGTACTTGTTGATATACTCATCGATAACCGCTTCAACGCCGGTTAGACCACTGTTCAACAGGGCTCGCGATAAAGTTTTATCTTGCAATGCCTCATCGTTCTGCGCCTTATCTTGCATGGCGGACATGATGGATGAGTTTACTGATAGGTATTGCGGTAAAGCCATGCTGGGTTCTTCAAGCAAGAGGTCGGCAATATTCGTTTTGTCGTTACGCTCTGCACGGGTTAATTCACCTTGCTTGCGCAGTAGGTAGGCCATGCGTGCTGAAACGGGGTAAATATTCGGGTCGTGAATGCCGTTCTCTTCAAGATAGCTTTTCACGCGATTTAGCGCTTCTTCAATATTTTCACCACGCTCAGGGTCAAACATGTCCATCTTGTTTACAACAAACAAGAAACGATCCTTACTTTGTTTACCGCCCTTGCTCATGATGTTAGCTACCAGTTTGAGCAACTGACTGTCATCGTTCGTACCCAACTGTGTTGCGTTCAATACATAGATAATAAGGGGGTTACGTGCTGAATCTTGAATAAAGCCTAATGTCGTGCGTTGGTGTTCAGGATCTTGGCTGTTATTCGGCCCTGGAGTGTCGGTCAACACAAGGTTAACATTATTGTTTTCCTTGATCGCACGTATATCGCCCTTCAACGTTATAGTCTTTGTTTCAGTATCGAGGTTCCATGCTTTCATTGTCGATAAATCAACGACTTCTTGTTGCTCAATGAGGTTACCGTGATTGTCGTGACGTTCGCCATAAAAATCCCCACCTTGCGATTTGTCATCAAAAATGTGGGCAATCGTTGCGGTGGTTGCTTCGTTAGCTGCGGGCAGTAAATCTTGTCCTAACATCGCGTTGATAAAAGTAGATTTACCAGAAGACATAGTGGCAACCACATATGCATCAAAGTTATTGTTCAATGCGTCTTCGAAATCTTGCTTGGCTTTTTGGTCGCTGTTCGCTAGGTAGTCGGCGAATTTTGGTGACTCTTCAACGACCCGGCCCATTAGCGTTTTGATTTTTTCTAGGCGCTCTTCTGCTGGAGCCATTGGATTAAACTTAAGCTCAATATGCATGCCTTTTTGGCTCGCGTTGTCGGCCGCTTCTTTAATGTCATTGAAATCAGATTCAACGCCTGTGAACTCAATAAAGAAGTCTTTACTGCCATTAAAAAACGTCTCCAAGTCATCAAAAACGGACTCTACCCATACCTGCAAACGTTTTGATGCGTAGGCAGTCATGTTAGAGCTTTCAGAAGGTGTAGAACCATCGATGAGGAATTCGGTTTCAACTAAAAATGGGTTATGCGTAATGATAATATGATTCATAGTAAAGTCTCGTATTGATATGAGATAAAGAGTTTTAAACTGATAGCGTCTAGGCCGTAGCCATGAGGAGGGCACTCACTATACTCAAGCCGGTATAGTCAACGAATGCATTTAGCTCCTCTCTACTCATCGCTGGGGTTTTTCCTTTGGCAATTTTCACGAGCCTTTTCCGCACATTTTTCTTCATTATTTGCGGTGCGGTTGCTGCACTATTAAAGTGAAAGGGTTTTTCTCGAAAACGTACCAATTCAGCTGCGAGAATGTTTCGTTCTGTACGCCTTAGCTGGATGAGATTGAGCGATTTTTTTGCTATCAAAGCCGGTTGTGCCATGAGTGGTATGATCTTAGGTTTTTTGTAGCCAAGACCTTCTAAATATTTGTGTGCCAAAGAAACATAGTGCTTAGCGGTCTCTCCCTTTTCTTCGTCTAAAGCATCCATTTTATTCAGTGCAAAAATGACGGGTTGTTTTGGGTTGGTTTCTCTAATGGTGCGAATGATCTCAGCGTCATCAGTTGTGCCCAGCTGGGTTGCATTAAGGACGTAAAGAATCGGGCTTTTCGGGTAAGCTTTGATCGCGTTAATAAATTGCTCTTTGTGTTTATTGTCCCTGCTGTTGTTGGCGCCGGGAGTGTCAATCAATGTGTGTCCCGCTAACATTGAGTGACGTTTGTTGCCTGAATGTGGGATGACCACATCAAAAGCGCTGATTTCATCAGAACTGTTCCATAATTTTATTTGTTCGTCGCAAGGAGCTTGGGTTGACTCAAAGATGGAGCCTGAGTGGGAATAAGCCCTTGCGCTTGGTTTTGTTTTTGAACCTACGGTTATGCGTGCGACTTTAGCGGTTGTTGCTTCATTCCCTGTTGGTAACAACTCTTTCCCGAGAAGAGCATTAATCAGCGAGGTTTTTCCTGCACTCATGGAGGCGGCTACGAGTATGTTTTTTGTTTTGTTTTTCATGACACAGCGCTTTCCGTTTCGTTGTTTGTTTGGTCTATCCAAGACGTTAAATTTTTTCGTATGTAGGTATTGAGTTCACAAGGAGATATGACGCGGATATTAGGTATCCAGTACTGAATGACTGGGGCTACTTGGTTGTAACTCCATACTGAAGTTGCAATAACAAGAGAACCATCAGGCCTTTTTTCTATGATTTTTTGACTAGGAAATAGGGCTTTACGTTCGAAATAAAAGGCAATTTTACGAGACACTTCTAGGGTGACGTTAAAGGTAGAATGCCCAAACCAAATAGTGTCTTGCTCTTTAATTTTCTCGACGACTGACGTGTCATACTCAAAATGTTCTTTTTGAACACAAACGAACTTGATGCGTGCAAGTGAAAAAGTTTTTAGTACTCCTTCTGATATTGCCGCTAAATACCAACTACCATGGCTGTAAACCATGAGGTATGGCGAAACTGTTCGTGATTTACCTTTGTATAAGAAGCTAACATTTCGTCGGTTTTTAATTGCAGCTTCAAAGGAGCTATGAAGCGACGAAATAAAGTCGGCTTCAAGAGGTTGCTCCTGAAAGTGATAGCAATCATGACTCAAGTCGTTGATAAAACTTCGAAGAAATTGAGCAGCTTTAAGGGGAAGCGCTTTTTTCAGCCCAAGATCATCAATCAAACGAACAAGATCTTGTTCGTTGTACTGGCTTCTAGCTGATATCGACAGGTGGTAGTGTCCAGTTTCTGGGCAACGTTCGAGTATGGCGCATAAGCGGTCAAAGTCTCGGCGTATTGTTTTCGTGCTTACCTGATATTGTTCAGCCAAATCCTTGATACTTAAGGACTGCCCAGCGTATGCTCTCGCAGTAATGTCGGCTAAACGATTGGCAAGGATATGGCTCTTCATAAATTGACGTTATACCTAGAATTTGATTGATAGTGCGAAATATACAGCGAGGTATGGACAGGTTGTGTCTCTTTGGAAGCCTGCGTACTCACTTTTCCTCATTCATTTCATTGCTGTGATCTTTTTCACACTATTATTTGGGCAAGATACTGAGCTCTTTTACGGTTTATGCTTGTACTAACGGATATACCGCGTCACCCCATAACTCTTTGTTACCATCCATCATCAGTTCAATAATGGTAGGCACAATATTGGATAATAATGAGGTGCAATCACGCAGTTGCTCACGATTTGCTTGACTGTTGTATGTAGCACCACCGTGAAGTATTTGGTTTCTCAGAGTGTAGAGTCTTGAAAAAACGATACTCAAAACCGTAGTTGTATCTCCACTCGCCAGTGCACTATTTGCTGCGGCTTTGGCATTCCATTGTTCTTGCTTCCATTGTTCTTCAGTGATTTGTCCAGACTGAAATTTCCAAAAAGCTTGTAAAATAAATTCATTGTTTAAGATCAGCCTGATAGACGTAGAATATTGAGACCAGACGATTTCAGATAATTTCTTCGATGTATCTAAGCGCTCTATTTTTGCCACAAACTCTTGATACAGACCGCGCTCACTAAAATCAGGCCTAGAGTCAAAGTTCTGAGCGTAAGCTGCGTTGAAAGCTATCCAAAGGAATATAAACTGAGAGTCATAATCTTCACATTGCTCCGCTTTATTAAGCCAGCTCAGAGCCCGATGGACGCGTAATGAAAGGGATTGTGGGTAGGATTCTCGCTCCCGTCTATGACGTTCTTTAAGTCGCTGATACACTTAATAATTCTCCGATACTGAACTATGCTCTAACATTGCACTAATGAATGAATTATGCAATAGGTTCATTATAAAACTATGATTTAGTCAATACTTACATCGTTGGGTGGAATTATTCAATGCTCTACTGAATGGATTCAGTACGTACGGTTTGGAGAGCGTAACCGTTTAATAGCGGCATTATGTGGTGATAAGGGGGGGGGGGCTTGTCTTTTTATCTACTCGAGCGGCACCGTACTTTTTTGTGCATAGCGTCGACAGTCGTAGATTGGGGTAAGATAGATTAACCTTTAATTCCTCATGGTTTACCCACCTTAAATTGTTACGTGTATTGCGAGTTAGAAAGTGGAAGAAATGCCTTTATCCGTTCGCAAATGGGATTACCCATCTTGCGGAATTACAGACATAGATCGGGACTTAAATGCAACCTGAACCTGCGTGACAAAGGCATTCTGGAATTAAAAGCGGCTGGACGGTCGTTTCTACTTATGGAAGCTGCGTAAGACTCGATACTATCGAACATTGGTTAACGAAATAAGAAGCACCGCCCGATTCGGTCGGTGAGAAGTCACTGATGTTTATATCCAAAGAGGTCGACACAAACCCGAGGGAAAAGTGACTTGGTTATCCACAGCTATTTGTATTCGGGTTTTGTTTTTCTCTGGATTCGATCTTGTGTTGACACACTTTTACTGAGCTTTTCCAAAGCGGATAATGTGATTGAATGAAGGCTATTCTTAGTTGGTTTTCTGTTCTTGACGGCTTTACCAGCAACACTTCCGGGGCCATTGAATACCTCGTAGTAACTGCCATCGGGAAGAATCTTAATACCTATGTAGTATTCTGGAGTATGGTCGACTGGAAATGTCAGAGAGTTTTTCATGGTGGTCTTGATTTGCACCTTTCGACCATCAGGTGTTTTTCCGTCATGATGTTTTTCTAGGCCGGGGTACAGTTCTAGGTCATAGTCTTTTTCGATTAGAATCTCCCCCAAATCACCAACTAACCTTCCATCTAACGTAAATTTTTTTTTGCTATATTGCTTTTGAAGGGCTTCAACAATTTTTAGCATTTCTTTGACAGCGTGATGGATTTCCATATCTCACCTTATTACTCTTACGAGTGTGAATTTTTACCCACTCTACCATCGGTGGATGAATTTAGGTGAAAAGTGAAGTTATCTTTGAAGATAACGATTTTCTAAACGCTATCTACCCGTATGGTGAATAGAGTGTACCGATGCCACACTACTTTTATTGATGCTGCATTAGGATTATTGACTATGCCCAACACTTTATTCCAACCTTATTACTTAAACGATACGCTAACATTATCGAATCGAATTACAATGGCACCTTTAACTCGTTGCATGGCGAGTGATGATCTAGTCCCGACGGATCAGATGGTGGCCTATTATGCTCGCCGAGCGGATGTGGGCTTAATTATTAGTGAAGCCACCATTATTCGTGCTGATGGCCAAGGCTTTCCCAATACGCCAGGGCTATTTACTCAAGCTCAAATTGACGGTTGGAAAAAAGTCACCGCGGCAGTGCATGATAAAGGGGGTAAAATTTTCGTTCAACTTTGGCACTTAGGTCGCCAAGCTCATTCGCATTATTTTGGAGAAGGCACGGTTTATGCCCCTTCAGCCTTACAAATTGAGGGGACTTTACCACGAGCTCGTGATTTACAATATGAAGTGCCAAAAGCGGCCAATAAGGAAGAGATCGCTCAATTAATCGCAGATTACACTAAAGCGGCTAAAAATGCGATTGAGGCGGGTTTTGATGGGGTTGAAATACACGCGGCTAATGGGTATTTAATCGATCAATTCCTACACTTCAACACGAACCTTCGTGATGATGAGTACGGCCAAACACCAGAAAACATGGCTCGTTTTGCCCTAGAGATCACCGATTCAATCTGCGCTGCCATTGGCCAGGACCGTACCGCCATTCGTTTGTCACCCGCGGCTTACACTCATATTGAAATTGATGCTCGTGATAAAGCGGTGTTCGATTACTTACTGATGAAATTGTCTGACAGAAACTTAGCGTATGTACACGCGGGGATTTTTGATGACAGCGTGGTGTATGAGCATTTAGGCGGCAAAGTGTCAGAATACATGCGCAAGCAATTTACCGGTCATTTTATGGCTGTAGGTGGCTATTCAGCCGAGCAAGCTGCCAAACATATCGAAAATAATGATTTCGATTTGATCGCAATTGGTCGCCCACTGATTGCTAATTCAGATTACATTGAAAAAGTTAAAAGTGGTAAAGCGCTCACCCAATATAGTGCTGATATGTTAGATGAGCTGATATAAGCTCGATATTCGAATTTAACCATCACCGTTGTATACGAGTTCTGAAGGTCGCCAGTGGGTGGCCTTTTTTGTTATTGCGTCACGGGCATTTAACGTAACGGCACTTAGTACGCGCCTTAACCAAGCCTGTTAGTTAGTGCGATTTTACTCATCGCATGAGCTCTTAAACAATTATTTGGCAATACCTGTGGCACGTTCTCCCTCATAAATGCCCCCATTATTGCTTAGGATTGCTTAGGATTGCTTAGGTCAAATATTGCTTAGGTCAAATCCGCTCGAAACCACAGATCTTCTTCATTGTTCATCAAATGATGCTTTTTTTCATCTCAGTTCGGCTCGCTAGAAACGTTTCTTGATCTTCCACTACAGTTTTGACTGTAAACTGTAGTAAAATTACGCTAATTTGTTTTTATACCGATTTATTTTGAATTGAACGAGGTCAGTCCTATGTCAGCTAAGAAGCCAATGGCTCTAGTGATCCTTGACGGTTACGGTTACCGTGAAGACAACCAAGACAACGCTATCGCAAACGCTAATACGCCAGTATTAGACGGTCTTATTGCTAACCAACCTAACACGCTAATCTCGGCTTCTGGCTTAGATGTAGGCCTACCAGATGGTCAAATGGGTAACTCAGAAGTGGGTCACACCAACATCGGTGCGGGTCGCGTGGTATACCAAGATTTAACGCGTATTACTAAATCAATCGCAGACGGTGAATTCGGTCAAACTGAAACACTCGTGAATGCTATCGATAAAGCAGTAAAAGCGGAGAAAGCGGTTCACATCATGGGCCTTATGTCTCCAGGTGGCGTTCACTCTCATGAAGATCACATCTACGCAGCGGTTGAAATGGCAGCAGAACGTGGCGCAGAGAAAATCTACCTACACGCATTCCTAGACGGTCGTGATACGCCGCCACGTAGCGCAGAAAACACACTAGCTCGCTTCCAAGCGTTGTTCGCTAAACTGGGTAAAGGCCGTGTGGCTTCGCTTATTGGTCGTTACTACGCAATGGACCGTGATAACAACTGGGATCGCGTTCAAGAATCTTACGACCTGCTGACTCAAGCAAAAGCGGAGTTCACATTCGACACGGCGGTTGCTGGCCTAGAAGCGGCTTACGCTCGTGACGAAAACGATGAGTTCGTGAAAGCGACTGAAATCAAAGCGGAAGGCGAAGAGTCTGCCGCTATCGTTGATGGCGATGCGGTTATCTTCATGAACTACCGTGCTGACCGTGCGCGTGAAATTACACGTGCATTCGTACCTAACTTCGACGGTTTTGAGCGTAGCGTATTCCCAGCAATCGACTTTGTGATGCTGACTCAATACGCAGCAGACATTCCACTGCTTTGTGCATTCCCACCGGCTTCTCTAGAGAACACTTACGGTGAATGGCTATCGAAAGAAGGCAAAACGCAGCTGCGTATCTCTGAAACAGAGAAATACGCGCACGTGACGTTCTTCTTCAACGGCGGTAAAGAAGACGAGTTTGAAGGCGAAGAGCGTCAGCTTGTTGCTTCTCCAAAAGTAGCAACGTACGACCTACAGCCAGAAATGAGCGCACCAGAGCTTACTGAAAAGTTGGTTGCAGCAATCAAAGGCGGCAAATACGACGCTATCGTGTGTAACTTCCCTAACTGTGACATGGTTGGCCACACTGGCGTTTACGATGCAGCGGTTAAAGCGGTAGAGTCGCTAGACGAATGCCTGGGTAAAGTCGTTGAAGCAATCAAAGAAGCCGATGGCCAACTGCTTATCACTGCTGACCACGGTAACGCGGAAATGATGGTAAACCCAGAAACGGGCGGCATCCACACGGCACACACTAACCTACCAGTACCACTTATCTATGTAGGCAGCAAAGACGTTGAGTTCAAAGAAGGCGGTAAGCTGTCTGACTTAGCACCAACGATGCTTTCTCTGTCTGGTATTGATATCCCAGCAGAAATGTCAGGTGACGTGATCGTTAAATAGTCAGTAGCTAAGTAATGACTGTTTTAGATAAATAGTTTTTTAACTTTTATCGAATACTAGAACGGCTGCACGCGAGTGTGGCCGTTTTTTTGTGATTTTTTTGACCCAATGCTATACCAATCGCAGTAAATAACGGGCCTCCCTGGCTTGTTAAAAACCTCGATAACGTCGTTAGAACTTTTGATTGTAGAATAACGACTTATCGAAACTTCTTGTCGAAAAAGCAGCTTTGTTCTCAAGCTTTTTCCTGCTTCTATTTCATGGCCAAGATGGCCGGCCCCGACCTTGATGAGTCTGATTCTGATCATAAGCATGAGTCTGCTTATAAACATGAACCTTCTTATAAACATCAAAGCGAAATCCATTCATCCCCCATTGTTTAGCAAATGAACAAAACCTTGCACATCCATTTTGTTAGTGCTAATTTGCCAATTATTGAACGGTCGTTCAAGTTTTTAATCAAACTTTGGTTTAATGCAGCTTAATACGGCTTAATATGATTGATTTGATGAAGATAAACGCGATAAACCTTGGTGTGTTTTTCTATTCAAGTGGTTCTATTTCTCTACTGGAAGTTAAAAATATGAATAAAAAGACACTTATCATGACACTTGTTATCGGCTTGATGGCTAGTATCGCTTTTATCTTGATTCAGCCTTTGTTTGGTATGTCGACCCTGACATCTCGACACGCTGCTGCGTACGTGACGTTAGGCGGATACGATCCAACGAGTGCACTGGTATTGTCGTGGGTTGTGCATGTTGGCGTTTCATTGTGCTATGCCTTTCTTTCGAATCTTATTTTTATCTTCAATTCATCGCTTTCCGTCAACCTCATCCAAATCGCCGTGTTGGGTTGGATAACCACGCTGATTGCAACGCCAGCCAATGAATGGGTAGTGAAACTGGTAACGACAAAACAATTTCCGTCTATCAGTTCGTTATCTGCACTGAACACCGATGTCGGACCAAAATTATGGCTGCATATTTTGTTTTTTGTTCTTATCGTTGGTGGGCTATGGGTGGCGAAAAAACAACGTTCCGCTATGGCTGTTGCTAAGATTTAAAGGGCTGTTGCGAAGGTTTAAAGGGCTGCCGCGAAGATTTTAAGCGCACTTAAATAGCTATCTTGGTTTATTCGGCTACCTGTTTGTTTGCCATTACTCGTTGTTTGCCATTTTTAGCTCGCTGTTTATCATTTTCAGCTCGCTGTTTACCATTTTTAACTCAAAGCTCAACAACCATTCTTTGCGGTTCATGCCGCCGGTGTAGCCCGTTAATGTACCGTTCGCTCCAATCACTCGATGGCAGGGGACAACAATGCTAAACGGGTTTTTACCGTTCGCACCGCCAACCGCTCTTACGGCTTTCGGGTTATCCATTCTTTTTGCTTGTTCACCGTAGCTGATGGTTTCGCCATAAGGGATACTGGTCAAGGCTACCCAGGCTTTGCGTTGGAAATCGGTACCTTTGGGTTCTAAAGGTAAGTCAAAGCTGGTGCGTTGGCCGGCAAAGTATTCGTCCAGTTGGCGAGCGGTTTCAAGGCATAACGAGTCGGGGTTTTCAGTCAACTCTGGTTCGGTATTGAGATGGTCAATTTCAATGATTGCATCGCCATTGCTTATGATGACCATTTTGCCAATTGGCGCGTTGTAGAGCATTTTGTAAGTGGTGTCTTCCATGTCATATTCCTTCTTCTAGTCTTCTAGTCTTCTAGTCTTCTAGTCTTTGATCTGCTGTTACTTTAAAGCCTTTCGTATTTCGGTTACTCGCATTCCGCATAGGCTTGAGCTCTAACACGAAGCGCAAAGCAATACCCGGATATACCACCCAGAACATTGCCGAGTGCTAAACCAATAAACAGCCCTTCTACGCCGTCGATTTGGCTGCCTATCCACGCAAAGGGTAAGGTAAACACAAACAGACGCATGAAGCTCCATTGGAAGGCTTTAAGTGGTTGATGCATGGCGTTCATGCCGCTGATCAACATCATCACAATGCCTTGGAACCCATAGCTAAAGGGCACGACTAGCAGGTAATGCCACAATATGCCTCGCACCGACTCTTCTTGAGAGAACAGGGCGGCCAAAGGGATGCTCAGTGGCACCATCATTAAGAAGACCAACCCTTGGAATAGTAGAGCAAAGCGCATGCTTAGAAATAGGGCCTTAAAACTGCGCTGAGGGTTGTTTGCGCCAAAGTTCTGCGCCATGAAAGGCGTAAGAGCCGAAGTAAGAGACATCAACACAATGATAAGAATGGACTCGATACGTTGGGCTGCGCCATACGCTGCCACCGCTTCAGTCCCTTGCTTGGCCAACATCATCATGATGATAGCGCCGGCAAGTGGGTTCAGTGCGTTAGACAAAGCCGCTGGGGTGCCTATTTTTAGGATTTGTCGCCAGTCACTGACGATGTTTGTCAGCTTAGGCGGCGCAAGCAGTTTTTCTCGCACCATCAATACGTAGAGTGAGCCACACAAAGCACCAAACCAACTGAAACCACTGGCAATCGCAGCGCCTTGAATCCCCAGTTCAGGAAAAGGCCCATACCCGAAGATGAGTAGCGGATCTAAAACGCCATTGATAAGGCCAGCCAGTAGCATGATCTTGGCGGGCGTTTTTGTATCACCGGTCGCTCGAATCGCGCTGTTGCCTGCCATCGGGATGACCAACAATGGGATCGCGAGATACCACACCGACATGTATTCCGATATCAGCGGCAACAACTCTTGCTTTGCTCCTAACAGGGTAAACATAGGTTCTAAGGCGATAATACCTAGCGTAGACGCGCAGCCGACCAGAAGCAGAGCCAGCAATAAGCCATGACAGGTAAAGCGTGCTGCATTTTGTGCGCTGCCTTGGCCAAGTAACCGGCCGATACATGTCGATAAGCCAATACCAATCCCCATGGTGATGCAGTTGATGGCAAAGGTGACTGGAAAGGTAAAACTCACCGCTGCTAAGGCTTGGGTGCCAAGCAATGAGATGAAGAAAGTATCGACGAGGTTAAACATCAAGATCGCCACCATACCGAATATGGTCGGTATGGTCATGGTACGCAATGTACTCTCAATAGGGGCGGTTAATAGCCCGTGCTTATCTTGCATGTAAAACGCCGATTGAAACTAAAACCGTAGGATAAACAGATGCGGGATACGAGTAAACGAAAAGCAGGGAAAGATGAGGGGTGAGAATCTGCACTTTAGCTCACAATTTTTTCGTTACCCCCTTGGGATTCATCACATTGTCCCCAACATATTGTTTGACCCACGCTAATCGTGGCAACTATCAAAATTTAAATGGAAATTATCAGGAGATAAGACCGATGAATATCCGTCCTCTACATGACCGAGTTATCGTTGAGCGCCAAGAAGTTGAATCTAAATCTGCTGGTGGCATCGTTCTAACTGGTTCTGCCGCAGAAAAATCGACTCGCGGTATCATTCTAGCTGTTGGCAAAGGCCGCATTCTAGAAAACGGTTCAGTGCAACCGTTGGACGTAAAAGTTGGCGATACCGTTATCTTTGCTGAAGGTTACGGCACGAAAACTGAAAAAATCGACGGCAAAGAAGTTCTGATCATGTCTGAAAACGACATCATGGCGATCGTCGAGTAATCTATTTTTCATTTAACTCTCAGTAAAAGTTATCAGAGCCAGTATTGGATGATTCATATCGTCATTCCAGAAATGAGGAACGAATTATCTGGAATCTAAACAGAGTGCGATTTGAGTAGATTCTGAATCACGTTCGTCCCTCACTGTTCAGAATGACGCGATAACGCTGAGACGCCCCGAAACAAAGAATTTGAAAGGAAATTAAGATGGCTGCTAAAGACGTTAAATTTGGTAATGACGCACGTATTAAAATGCTAGAAGGTGTAAACGTTCTGGCTGACGCAGTAAAAGTAACACTAGGTCCTAAAGGCCGTAACGTTGTTCTAGACAAATCATTTGGCGCACCGACTATCACTAAAGATGGTGTTTCAGTTGCACGTGAAATCGAACTTGAAGACAAGTTCCAAAACATGGGCGCACAAATGGTGAAAGAAGTAGCTTCGCAAGCGAATGACGCGGCGGGCGACGGAACAACAACAGCAACAGTATTGGCTCAGTCGATTATCGCTGAAGGCCTAAAAGCGGTTGCTGCGGGTATGAACCCAATGGATCTTAAGCGCGGCATCGACAAAGCGGTTATCGCGGCTGTAGAAGAACTGAAGAACCTTTCTGTTCCATGTGCAGATACGAAAGCTATCGCGCAAGTAGGTACTATCTCTGCAAACTCTGACGCTACAGTGGGTAACATCATTGCTGAAGCGATGGAAAAAGTAGGCCGTGATGGCGTTATCACTGTTGAAGAAGGTCAGGCTCTACAAGACGAGCTAGACGTAGTTGAAGGTATGCAGTTCGACCGCGGTTACCTATCTCCTTACTTCATCAACAACCAAGAAGCGGGTTCTGTTGATCTAGAAAGCCCATTCATTCTTCTTATCGACAAGAAAATTTCGAACATTCGTGAGCTTCTTCCGACTCTAGAAGCAGTAGCAAAAGCATCTCGTCCACTTCTTATCATCGCTGAAGATGTAGAAGGCGAAGCGCTAGCAACGCTTGTTGTGAACAACATGCGTGGCATCGTGAAAGTAGCGGCTGTTAAAGCGCCTGGTTTCGGTGACCGTCGTAAGTCTATGCTACAAGATATCGCTATCCTAACGGGCGGTACGGTTATCTCTGAAGAGATCGGCCTAGACCTAGAGAAAGTAACGCTAGAAGACCTAGGTCAAGCTAAGCGTGTAACTATCACTAAAGAAAACTCAACCATCATCGATGGCGCGGGCGAAGAAACAATGATCCAAGGTCGTGTTTCTCAAATCCGTCAACAAATCGAAGATGCAACGTCTGACTACGACAAAGAGAAACTTCAAGAGCGCGTAGCTAAGCTAGCTGGCGGTGTTGCAGTAATCAAAGTGGGCGCTGCAACTGAAGTTGAGATGAAAGAGAAGAAAGACCGCGTTGAAGATGCACTTCACGCAACTCGCGCTGCCGTTGAAGAAGGTGTGGTTGCTGGTGGTGGTGTTGCACTTATCCGCGCTGCATCTAAAGTTGCTGGCCTTGAAGGCGACAACGAAGAGCAAAACGTCGGTATCCGTGTTGCACTACGTGCAATGGAATCGCCTATCCGTCAAATCACGAAGAACGCAGGTGATGAAGAGTCTGTTGTTGCTAACAACGTTCGTGCTGGCGAAGGTAACTACGGTTACAACGCGGCGACTGGCGAATACGGCGACATGATTGCAATGGGTATCCTAGATCCAACTAAGGTAACTCGCTCTGCACTTCAGTTCGCAGCATCAGTTGCTGGTCTTATGATCACAACAGAAGCGATGATCACTGACAAGCCTCAAGATTCAGCTCCTGCAATGCCTGATATGGGCGGCATGGGCGGTATGGGTGGTATGGGCGGCATGATGTAATCATCCCCCTGACTTAATCCTATAAAGTCTGAAAAGCCCCGTAAACGTTGTGTTTACGGGGCTTTTTTAGTTTCTATTTTCTAACACACCCAACAAATAAGACATCCAACAAGTAAGAAATCCAACAAGTAAGACATCCAATAAAATGCACAACTCTATTCGATGTATCAACCACGGTTCGGATCCTTTCTTTGCCTTTAATGACAAGGTTTCAGTTCCAAAGTTTATGGTTATTCAAGGCTGAGGTTTTAGCTTAAGCTCTGTCATTAACCGACTGACCTATTAACCTATTAGCCCATTAACCGAACAGCCGACTAACCGATCGCATACTCAATGGTGTTTACCTCGCGCTGAGTTAACACGGAGCGACCTGCTTGCGGGCTTATCACGTCGTAAATTGCTCTATCGCTAATTTGTTGATTACTGTTGGCTATTAGACAGATTCATCACCGTGCTCGAAACATTCTCTGCACCTTTATGGATCTCATCCATGACGGTCGAGACTTGGGTAATTTTGGCATTGCCTTCTTCCGTAATGGACGACATTTCAGCCATCATGGTGGTCACTTCGTTGATGAGCTTCTGGTTTTCTTCTACAACTTTGATTATCTCATTAGTCGAGTCTGAAGTTCGGGACGCGAGTTGTCTTACTTCGTCAGCGACAACGGCAAAGCCTCTTCCATACTCACCGGCTCTTGCGGCTTCGATAGCAGCGTTGAGTGCCAATAAATTTGTTCTATCTGCGATCTCTTGAATCGTAGCGACAATGTTTTGAATGCTTTTCGAGCTGTCATTGAGTGAATGCACCTTTTGAGAGGTACTGGCCGCTTTTTGGGATACCGTTAAAGAAACCTCGACCGAATCGGTAAGCAGCTTAGAGCCTTCAAGGGCTATTTGCGCGGTTTCTAGTGAGGTTGAGTAGGCCACCTCTGAAGCTTCAGCGATCGCATGGCTGCGTTCAATGCGATCCGTTATGTTACTGGCAAGCTTGACGATTTTCACGACCTTGCCTGCTTCATTCATGATGGGGTTGTAGCTGGCCTCAATCCAAATACTGGATCCATTAGAACTGCGACGCTGAAACAAGCCTGATTTTAGCTGTCCCTTTTGTAATTCTTGCCAGAAGTGAGGGTTATTACTATAGAACTCCTCAAAACAGAACATGCGATGATGTTTACCGACCACCTGGTTTTCTCTGTAACCCAACGTATTTAAAAAGTTTGAGTTGGCGGTCAGTATTGTTCCTTCAGGATCAAATTCAATAATCGCTTGTGACTTGTCTAAGGCAGAGAACAGCGCATCATTTTTTTTGTTTTGGTCGTTGATCTCTGTGATATCAGAAGCCAGTTTTGCTACGCCAGTGACACGACCATCTGAATCTTTGATCGGTAAATAGGTCGCTTCTAGAACAACCGTGTCACCTTGCTTATTTACTCTCTCGAACGTGCCTTCTTTTGAGATGCCATTGGCAAGCTCTCGCCAAAAGCTTTGATAAGGCGAAGAGCGGACATAGCTATCAGTGCAGAATATCTTGTGGTGTTGTCCTTTGATCTCATCTAATGAGTACCCGACAAGCGTTAAAAAGGGCGCACTGGCATCTTGAATAACGCCCTCAGGGGTAAACTCGATCCATGCAACATGCTTTTTTAAGGACTGGTAGATATTGTCGGAATGGCTAGGTTTTATCTCTGGTTTTTGCTTCTTAGTAAAAAACACCGCGGACCTTATTTAAACAGAAAAATAGTTGATATATTGCTCAGCATGACTTTGACACAATTATACACATTTGCAATCAATGTTTAAGAGGGGCGCATCGGTGTGCTTCAGTCTGCTTGAGTATGAGTATGATATGAGAGTGATATGAGTATAAGTGTGAGCGATGCCAATGAAAGCACTAAGGTTATTCATCCGTATTGGAAAGTCGCACCTTCGATAACGTGAGATCTGGCCAATAAAGAGTAAGACATTAAAATTAGATGTGTTACTAAGGGCATAGAAACCCGCGATTTTTTTCTTTATATTAAAATGCCACTTCCACAATTGTTGTCAAGATCATGCAAACCGATTTGAACATCATTGCCGAATTCGAAAAGAAAATTGCAGGACTCGAAAAAGAGAATGCTGAGCTCAAGCGAAGCAATGCTCGCCTGTAAGAAAAGTTGAATGCCGCACTCGACAGTAATGGGTTGTGTCTATGGGAGCATCATGTTCCGTCAGGAAAGCTCACTATCTTTAATATGGATTGGGGAAAAATGCTCGGCTACCAACCGTATGAGCTGACTGCGACGTTTGAAACTTGGAAAAATAACTTACACCCTGATGATTATCAGCAGGCCATGAAAGCTTTTGAAGATCACCTGTCAGGAAGCAGTGACTTATATGAAGTTGTTTACCGAATGACTCATAAAGATGGCAGTGATAGCTATGTGTACGACAGAGGTCGTGTGGTCGAGTTTGATAGCAATGGAGTACCGCTTAGGATTATGGGTACGCATATCGATATCACGCAAGAAAAACGCTTTGAACAACAATTGGCGGCCTTGGCCTCTACCGATAGGTTGACGGGGCTACTCAATAGACAAGCTATCGAACAACGTTTTCGTGAAATGAAAAGCACAGATAAGTTAGTTCGAGCGGCGATGATCTTTATTGATATCGACAACTTTAAAGCGGTCAATGACACTTTAGGCCACCAGAAGGGCGATCAGTTGCTGAGTTTTATTGCTCAGCGCTTGGTCACGCTAGCTTCAAATGCAGCTTCGTTAGCTTCTGTTTTAGCTCTGCAAGCTCCTGGTTTCGCTTCGCCGCAAGCTTCTGATTTAGCTAAACCATCCTCTGAACCGGCGCAAATCGGGCGGATTGGCGGAGATGAGTTTGTCATTTTGTTTCCTGAGGCGGAACCCGATCAAGTCACGCACTTTTGTGAAGAGTTGTTGCAAACGGCTGTACCTGAGAGCAATCGAATGCTGACGGACGTCGCCATCGGCATGAGTATTGGTGTGTGCTTCTTTAATCAAGGTGAGCATCACTTTGATGACGTGTACCAGCAATCTGATTTGGCCATGTATCAAATTAAGAGAAACGGCAAAAACGGCGTGAAAACTCTGCATATTTGACCGGAAGGATACTGCATTCAGAGCACCGCTTATGAAGCTTTATTGTGCACAACGCTATGAGTCAAGATTACGAGCGGTGACCACTTTGTTCTTCCCTTGCGATTTTGCTTGGTACAAAAATTTATCGGCGAGAGAAACAAGGTGCTTAATCAGCTGATTTGCTTTCTGAACCTGATCGGATTTCTGGACCTGATCTTCGTTTTGGGGCTTCTCTGTTTTTTGGAGCTGACCTGTTTTTTGGGGCTTCTCTGCAAGTGAGATATCCTCTTGGCACACACTGACCCCGATACTGACGGTACGTTGAACGTTCTCTTCTGCGGTTGAGCAAACAAAAGATTCACAGCGTTGGCGAAGCTCTTCAGCAAGTTCAATGGCTTGAGAAAGACGCACATTGGACAAGAAAATAACAAATTCCTCACCGCCCCAGCGTCCCGTCACGCCATGGTTTGATACCACTTGTTTACATAAGTTGGCGATGTTGCGGAGCATGGCATCACCCGTTAAGTGGCCATGTTGATCATTGACGGATTTAAAGTCATCGACATCAAGCATCATACAAACCAGTGTATTTTGTTGGTGAGCTTGCGCTTCTACCCATTGATAGATGGCGTCTCGGTTGAGAAGGCCGGTCAGTGAATCGTGTGACGCTTTATAAGCCAGTTCTTTTTCGAGTTCAACTCGGTCGGTAATGTCTTCAATCACGGCTTGGACTGCCATCTCACCATCCCACTCAATGGCATTATCATAGATGCTAAAGTAACGTTCTTTACCATCAAAGCAGATATTTTTGATCACATTATGTGCGCCAGGGAGACTGCTAGAAATTAAGTTTTGATAGCGAGCTATGGCTTCTTCTTTTTGATCATCGTATATCAAATCCAATAAATAGACGTTCTCTAAGACGAATTCAATGGAAGGGGCTTTCATCAAGTCCACCCATGCCTGGTTGACCATAATGGGCTTGAAATTACGATGCACACTAATGCCTTGCAATGACGACAGGACTAAGCGTTGATATTGACGTTTATTATGCTCTAACTGCTTCAGTGCTTGCTCTTGGACAGACAAATCAATCAAGGTGACTTGAAGTGCGGGTTCGCCTTTCCATTTTATGACATGGTCGATAGTGAAGGCCGTAAACTCACGCCCAAAACGGTCGCGGTTAGTAAAGGTACGCCCGCGAGGGTTGGCGCGCCTTTCGACTTGTTGGTAATAATTGTCTTTTGCACTTTGATGGTGGTCCGGGACAATAAGATCAAGTATAGAGTCAATACTTGACATTAATTCTTGAGCGGATTTATAGCCGAAAATATGCGCATAATTGTCATCGGCATGCACCAAATGAAAGTCTTTTAATATGGCGATCCCGTAGGTGGAATTGATCGTTAGTTTCGTCATGCAAATACCTCTACGCCAAGGACATATCGATAACTAAGGTGATATTTGGGTTGCAATACAATGTCTATCCTTTTCATCAATTGCTTTGTTCTGGTCGTGAATCATGTTTGGGCGTTGATGTATTCCTTCAAAGCGTTTTCGAACATGATGACCCGTGATTAGATATTTAACCACTCAAAACAATATACTGGTTTGGAGGGTAAATATAAGTAACACGTTACATAACTTATCACCGCTGCCAATAGTAAGCCAGTTCTTGTTTGTTTTTTGTCTAGCTGTTTGTATGTCGTAAATATCCACGCTGAATGCAGCAGTAAGACCTTAA
Organism: Vibrio sp. PSi01; assembly: GCF_054960695.1. Taxonomy (NCBI): domain Bacteria; kingdom Pseudomonadati; phylum Pseudomonadota; class Gammaproteobacteria; order Vibrionales; family Vibrionaceae; genus Vibrio; species Vibrio sp. PSi01. Next base: position 26,424 of record NZ_JBHNYN010000017.1, on the reverse strand, counting down.
ATATATTAATGGTATTCGACCGTTAAGTCGATCTGGAATAATACGCCTCATTCAGGATGTTGTTTTGCAAATTCGCATTATATTAACCATTGAAAATAAGAGGTAATAAGGATTAGTGCACCCTTCTTAGGTCAAATGAGGGATTTAGTTCTGTATATTAAGTGTTAAGTCTCATAGCTTAGAGTTGTTTATATTAATTTAAACTGGCTTTACTTTATCGCAATAGGGGAGGTTGAGGCTGTGTTATCTTTTTTTATGGTAAAAAATTTCTTTTTTATGACTAAGATTTTCTTTGTAGTGACCACAATATACGTCGTGATGAGTGTAGATAATAAATTTAGCTTATGAGCTATATTCCAACTTCGATGAGGAATAGGCTGAAAGTCCTAATTTTAAATGTTAATGTTGCGCAAAATATAGCGGTAAGAAATGGATAAAAACAATGTTAGAAAAGGTTAATTTGAGAAAGTTAATTCTAGTCTTGTGTGTATTTTCTGCAATGGTTACGTTATTAAACGCTTTCTATTCACTCTATCAAGTGCAGCGCGATATCATCATCAATACGACACTAGAGTCGAACCGAGTTTATGCCAAAAAGATGGCAGAAATGACGGATGTTTTTCTTGATTCCGCGATGACCCAGCTCCAATACAGCGCCAAAGCTCTATCCGACAGCACCAATGATCAGCGTGCGTTGACAGAAGAAACGAAACGACTCAAAAATCAAACCAAGTTGTTTAACTCCGTTGTCGTTGTAAATTCTAATGGTGTAATTACGGCGGTCTCTCCAGAGACAGTGAAAGTGAAAGGGATTAAGTTAACGAATGAAAACTCACTCCAATCTCTAAAAGCCCAAGCCCCTTTGGTGACGGACCCTTTCGTATCTCCCGCAGGTAACTATCTGATTAGTCTGTCGTACCCTATTTTTTCGAATCAGGGAGAGTATCTCGGCTACATCAGTGGCACTATTTATCTAGAAGCTGAGAATATCCTAGGGAAATTATTGAATGAACATAGTTACGTGGATGGCTCTTACCTTTACGTTGTGGATCGTCATGGAACATTGATTTATCACCCAAATGAGTCAAGGATCGGCCAAATAATCACAAATAACCGCGCAATTAATACTGTGTCAAAAGGCGAAAGTGGCAGTCTAGATATTGTGAACTCTTTGGGTATTCAAATGTTGGCAGGGTACGCCCCGGTCTCTCAGGCTGGTTGGGGAGTGGTTGCGCAGAAATCGAAGCAAAGTACTCTACTTATGGTTAATCAACAAATGAAAGAGGTGTTTGTAACGACGATTCCTGTTGGGGTGTTGACGTTAATGTTTATTTGGGTATTTTCTAGCTTTATCTCTAAACCATTAAGACAGTTAGCACTGGCGGTTACAGGTAGTGATCGTAACTCAAATACGGTGAATAATGTAAAGCAAGTTCACTCTTGGTATTTTGAAGCATCACAACTGAAGAGCAGCTTTATCAAGGCCTTTGGGATCGCGTTTGAAACGATTGACTCGCTTCATACGGCAAGTTTAACGGATTCGATGACGGGCTTGTTAAATAGGAGAGGTTTAGATAAAGCCGTTGATCAATTACAACATCAGGCTATCCCATTTTCTGTTCTCGCATTGGACATCGACTTTTTTAAATCGGTCAACGATAACTTTGGCCATGATACTGGTGATGATTTATTAAAAAGCTTTGCACAATTGATGAAAGAGCAATCTAGAGATCAAGACTTGCTGTTTCGTTCTGGTGGGGAAGAGTTTATTATTTTTCTGCTCAATTCCGATATTCAAGATGCTTTTAAATTTGCAGAACGGTTACGTAAAAAGGTCGAGTTATATGAATTTGCCAATGTAGGAGGCGTCACTGTTTCTATTGGCGTCGCTTTTTGGGGCGGTGAGGAGCAATCCATTAGGGTCACCTTAAAAGAAGCGGATACAGCTTTGTATCGCGCAAAAAATAACGGCAGAAACCGTTCTGAGCTTTTAAGTAGCGATTAAATCTAGGGTTGTCATTCTGTATAATATGTAATTTAGAGCAGTGAAGTGAAGAATGTAAATATAGTATTTACATTTCGTTAGATAAAAGTTAGCGTCAGGGTTATTCGATATTATTATGCACTCTGTGCAATAGGTTAAGGATGCTTACTTTTATCAAAAAGTCGTCAACCGCTTTATCTTGGCTTCATTGGCTTGTTCTCGTCTGCTCTCTAATCCTAACTATTACCGCTTGGCAAATTACTCTTCATCAAACACATCAAAAATCTCAAGTTCAATTTGATTTTCAAGTGAGTCAATTACTCGGGCTTGTTCAAGATAGGATGAGCAAATATGAAGAAGCATTGACCGCGGGCGTATCAGCAATCCATATGTTTTCGGCCCCGGTTAATCGAGAGAGTTGGAAAACGTTTGCTAGTCAGTTTGATATATCATCCCACTTCCCTGGAGTGAGCGGGATAGGTGTGATTCATTACGTCCCTCAGAAAAAAGTGACGAGTTATCTTACTTGGCAACAACAAAGCTTTCCTTCGTATGACATGCACCCAATTCGTATCGCCAAAGATTATTGGCCTATTACGTACATTGAACCAGAAGAAGAGAACCGAGCAGCGGTTGGTCTGGATATGGCCCATGAAAATAATCGATATGCGGCAGCAAGGCTAGCTCGAACAAAGGGAACCCCTCAAATTACAGGGCCAATAACCTTGGTTCAAGATTCTAAGCAAACACCTGGTTTTCTTTTTTATGTTCCATGGTTCGATAAGAGAAAAGTCCCGCAATATTATGGTGATGAAAGTGATGGCTTTTTGGGGTTAGTTTATGCCCCTTTTATTGTTCAACATTTAATGAACGGTACGCTTGAGGATGTTAATCGTCTTATCAATTTCAGTATCCATGATGACAATATTTCACTCTACGATGAGCTTACAAATTCTCGTGAAGCCCTGAACCATCAACCAATGTTCGATGAACAGTTGGAAGTCAATATGTATGGGAGAAGGTGGCTCTTTGATTTTCAATCTTCACCTTTATTTGAAGCTCAGCAGCATAGTAATCAACCAACATTGATTCTGATGTTCGGCCTACTCGTTAATGTCATGCTATTTGCCATTCTTATTATATTGCGTAACGGGGAAGAGAAAGCCCAAGGCTATGCAAGAAAGTTAAGTCGAGATTTGCAAGAGCGAACGGATAGCCTAGAAAAAGCCTCAGAAAACTTAGCAGTAAGAAATCTTGCTCTAGAAAGAGCGAATAGAGACCTCGATCAGTTTGCTTACGTCGCATCGCACGATTTGAAAGCACCTCTGAGAGGGATCTCGCAATTGGTGTCATGGATCAATGAAGACATTGAGGAGCACCTAACCCCTGAAACAAAGGATTATAGTCGCCTTTTGCAGGGGCGAGTTGTCAGGTTGGAGCGATTGCTCGATGACTTATTGTCGTATTTTAGAGTTGGTAGAAAAAAGAATGAGATTCAAGAGTTCTCTTTAGCGAGCAATGTCCAAGAGACATTCGAGTTATTGAATATGAATAATAAGGCGACGCTTATTTGTGACGATAGCATTGGCCCGTTTCGTACGTTGGTCGTCCCGCTAGATTTAATATTGCGAAATTTAATGTCCAACGCGATTAAACACCACGATAAAGCACACGCCAATATTAAGGTTTCTGGTGTTTATCAAGGTGACCATTACAAGTTCTGTGTCGAAGATGATGGGCCTGGAATTCCAACTGAACTCTATGACAAGGTGTTTGAGTTATTCCACACACTGCAACCTCGCGATAGCGTCGAAGGAAGTGGTATGGGCTTGTCTATCATCAAAAAAACCTTGGAGCTTTACGGCTGCCATTTCGAATTACACTCTAATTCACAAGGTGGGTGTTCTTTTGTTTTCACCTGGCCCACAGAAGAGTTATTAGAAAAAAAGGAGATCATATGAATCATAACTATATGAAAACCGTCAGTATTCTTTTAGTTGAAGACGATGATATTGATGCCATCGGAATTCAGCGTTCATTGAAGTCATTCAATTTGCTTAATCCAATCCATCGAACTCGTGATGGATTAGAGGCATTAGAAGTGCTTAAAAACGATGCCATTGCTCGGCCTTTTATTGTGCTTCTGGATTTAAACATGCCGCGAATGAATGGCATGGAGTTTTTATCTGCCATTCGGTCGGATTCGAATTTGAGTGACATTGTGGTTTTTGTACTCACGACTTCCCAACTTGATGAAGAAATTTCTGCAGCCTACAAGAAAAATATTGCTGGTTACATTGTGAAGTCTTCATCTAACCAAGATTACAAACAACTTATTCGTTTTCTAGAGAACTATTGGAACATTGTTGAGTTACCAAAATGCTAAAGCCAAGGGGGCTCAAATGAAGGTATTGATCATTGATGATGATCAGGTAGATACTTTGTCTATTGTCAGGACGTTGAAAAATACAGACTTACCTCTAGCGACTATTGAGACTGCCGATACCGGCGTTAAAGGTCTAGAGTTGGCATTTCAGAAACAATTTGATGTCATTTTACTGGATTATCAACTTCCTCCAACCGACGGTTTTGAATTGTTAATCGAACTGCGCGCGAAAAATGATTTCTCTACATCGATTGTTATGTTGAGCCACAATGACGATGAAGAGATCGCTCTGAAATGCATTGAATCAGGCGCTCAGGACTTCATTATGAAAAGTGAAGTTACGGCGGTAAGGCTGAGACGAGCGATTGTTATTGCGTCTGAACGCCATCAACTCGAGCAACAAGTGCTGGAGACGCATACCGAGCTAAAGCGATTAGCAGAGCGCGATAGTTTAACGGGTTTGAATAATCGCCACTTCTTTGAAGAGCGTTTAACCAAACAACTGCTTTCCTCAGCAAAAGATAACTCTTCGTTTGTCTTAATGCTGATTGATGTCGATAAATTTAAAGATGTTAATGATCGCCACGGACATGTCTTAGGAGATGGCGCCCTCAAAGAGGTGGCCAGTAAGCTTAACCGCTGCGTCGGATACAATGATATTTTATGCCGATTGGGGGGGGACGAATTCGCATTATTATTCCCTATCGGAAATAATAAGCAGTACGTCCAAAAAATGGTCAACCGACTCATGTCTGAGTTTAGTTCTTCGATATGTGTGGACGGAGAGTTATTAGATTTAACGGTTAGTGTGGGTATTGCAAGCTTTCCAGAATGTGCATCGAACTCTATTGAGTTACGAAAATGCGCTGATATTGCTTTGTATCGTGCTAAGGATAAGGGAAGAAATCAGGCCCAGTTTTATTCAAAAGCATTTCATGAACAAATGAATCGCCGAGCAGAGCTTGAAAGACACCTGAAGCGAGCTCTAGTAAAGAACGAGATGGAGCTTTATTACCAACCTCAGTTTAATGCGGATATGAAGCTAATAGGGGCAGAAGCTTTGTTGCGTTGGAAACATCCGAAGTTAGGAATGATTCCGCCAGATAGCTTCATTCCGGTTGCAGAAGAAACTGGGATGATTGTCGATATCGGTTTTTGGGTCATCGAAACGGCTTTGAAACAGTTACAATATTGGCTGAATGAGAAAACGTTGAGAGATGATTTTACATTAGCGATTAACTTATCTCCAAGTCAGTTAACCGACCGTTTTTTAGCGAAAAAAGTTAAAAACCTTCTTAATATTTATGAAATTCCAGCTTCAAATGTGGAGTTTGAAATTACGGAAAGTAATCTTATTTCTGGCGAGTGGGCATCTGAAGCTTTGCAGAAAATCAGTGACTTAGGTGTGAAAGTCGCAGTGGATGATTTTGGAACCGGTTACTCCTCACTGTCTCATTTGAAGGATTACACGATTGATGTGATCAAAATCGATCGCTCTTTCGTTGAGCGTATTGAATTGACAAAACCAAGGCAACTTTTTACGGCAATTTGTGCTTTCTCACACAGCTTAGAATACGAAACGGTCGCAGAAGGGATAGAGACGGATATTCATGATGCCATATGTAAAGAGGTCGGAGTGACACGCTTGCAGGGTTTCTATTACTCCAAACCGTTATCTGTATCGAACTTTGAAGGCAAATACTTTTTCGATTAGCGGACTCGTTTGTCGATATAGGAGAGGCTCAGTGTCTCTCTCAATAGCCTCCATAATGACTGCTTCAAGGAGCAGATGTTATGGGGGCTTTATCTTTTTGGATAGTGCTAAATTATGCCAGGCCGCTGTCCGTGAATCAGCATAAAAGCCTGTTATTTTTAGCTTATGCTGTTGGGTTAAATAGTGGGAATCTAGAGAGTTTTAAGTCAGTGAATTTTAACTATGTATTAGTCCTTACGATTTCTTTATATTATAGCTTGGAGCCAGATACTTGCTGATATTTATAAGTACGGGTGATGCTTAAGTGCGGTATTCGTACCTTAACGTTGAATTAATATAAAAAGAGATCATATGTTGGACAATCTATCAAAACTCACCATTAAAGCGAGGCTGGCTATTGGGTTTGGCACGACGCTTTTTCTTATGATGCTTTTAACAGTATTAGGTATTCAAAAAGTTAACTTCATCGATGAGACCCTGACGGAAATTACCGATGTAAACTCACTTAAGCAGCGTTATGCCATTAACTACCGTGGCAGTGTTCATGACCGCGCGATTACTATTCGTGATATTGCGATAGCCAGAACCTCTCAAGAGATTTCTCTTCTAGAGCAAGAAGTTAAGCAGCTCGAAGCTTTTTATCGTGAATCTGAAGCTCAAATGAACCAAATGCGTTCGCAAGGTGAGGTATTTACGGCCGATGAACAACGTATTCTTGCGAAAATCGATAAGGTACAACAATACACTTTACCCTTGGTTGATGAGATTATTAGGGATAAGAAGTCGGGTACTGTAATGACCGATTCTATCCTCGATTCAGCTCGACCTGCTTTTATTCAATGGCTTGCTGCCATCAACGAATTTATTGATTACCAAGAAGAACAAAGCCAAAAGTTAACCTCTGAGGCTCGAATTGTTGCGGGTGACTTTCAACAGTTGATGCTGTTGCTGACTGCGATTGCATTGACGATGTCGTTATTCGTCGGCTTTATTATTGAACGCAGTTTCAGAGCTTCTTTGGGTGGTGAACCATGGGAGATTTCTGAAATGATCAAGAAAATCTCTGAAGGTAATTTATCCCAACGCTTTATCAAACCAGAAGAGGCCGTTGGCATCTATCGCTCGTTAATTATCCTTAATGATAAGGTGAGTACTGTCATTAAAAGCAGCCGAGGGATTTCAACACAAGTTGCCACGTCAGCTGAGCAGTTGACTGGGGTGATGGTTGATACCGCGAACAATGCTCAACATGAATTGACGCAAGTTGAGGAAATCTCTAATGCGATTAGCGAGTTATCAAGCACATCAAAAGAAGTAACATCAAACGCTGTTCATGCCGAGCAAGAGGCTAAAAAAGCGATTGATAATGTCTTTAAAGGTAACCAAACCTTAGAGGAGTCTATTGAGCTTACCCATAAGATTAATGACTCTGTAAAACAAACCGCCAGTATGATTGTCGATCTTAAAACAAATGCGATGGATATTGGTGAAGTGACGGCCGTGATCAGTACCATTTCTGATCAAACGAATTTGCTGGCCTTGAATGCAGCCATTGAAGCGGCACGAGCGGGTGAATACGGACGTGGTTTTGCCGTTGTTGCTGACGAAGTTCGTAACCTTGCATCTAAGACGCAAGATTCAACGAAGAGCATTCAAGATATTATTACCAAGCTTCAAGCTCAATCAGAAAAAGCCAATGACAACATGATCAGCAATGTTGAGCAGATCCAAGAGTCGGTGACATTGTCAGAAAATGTCCAACAATCATTCAGTCATATTGAACAGTCTGTGCAATCTATTTCTGAAATTAATACGCTAGTGACAAGCACTTCTCAAGAGCAGTTTAGTTTAACTGAGCGTATAGCATTGAATACAAACAATGCCTTTGACCTAGTGAACCAAAATGTATCGGGTATTCATCAAACTCAACAAGCGGCCAAAGAGTTATCTCAATTGGCGGTAGAGCAGAAAAAAGAGCTGGAGTTTTTTAAGGTCTAGAGAAGTTAACTGAGAATCTAAAGAGCGTAACTTAGGCTCTAAAGAAGGTAACTTAGGATCTAGAAAGCGTAACTGAGAAGATTGCTGTATGCGACACTTGAGTAGACTGTGTGAACTTTCATTGCCCTTTGTTGTTTTTTAGGCCTATATTCAACAGTACAGTTATGACATTGATTTAACATGGATAGCTGTTGAGTAAAGGATAATAAATGCTTGATTGAAAATGGATTAATCAAGTTAACAATAAGTCAGTGGAGACTTCCCAATGAAAAAACTACTTTCGGTACTTGCTGTTTCTGCAGCGGTCATGGCGCCAGCAGCATTTGCTTCTTCGCCTGTTATGTTTTCAACGATCAACGGCTTTAACGCACCAGATTCCGATGCGGTTGGTGGTGTGCGCTTGGCTTTACTTCACGGACAAGTAAACGACCTTAAAGGTGTCGATCTTGCTATTGTTGGTATGTCTGAGACGCAAACGACGACAGGTGTAAACTTGGGTATTTTTGGTGCGCATAAAGTAAACCAAGAAATGACCGGTGCTTCACTGGGTATATTCAACTGGAACCCAGGAAAAACCACAGGTTTGAACTTGGGTGCCGTTAACATCACTAACGATGTGAAAGGCGCTAACGTGAGTTTTGTAAACTACTCGGAAGGCGACACTCTGGTTGATGTTGGTGCCGCAAACCTTTCTGAAGTGTCTACGGTTCAGGTTGGTATCTTCAACAAAACTAAAAAAATCGAGGGCGTACAAGTTGGTCTGATCAACTGTGCTGACAACGGTTTCTTCCCGTGCTTCCCGATTGTGAACTTTGCTAAGTAAAACGTAGCCAAGCCTTTTAACGCCTAAGCTCTTGTTTAGGCGTTATTACTTTTAGTTTCCATTTAGTATCAGTATCAGTATCAGTATCAGTTTAGCTTCACCTTCAATTCCACTTCCACTTCTAACCCATACTCCTCATCTGACTCAATAGGCGCTTGGTTTTATATTCCCTATTGCAGTATTTCTACTTATAAGTACAATGTGCGCTAAACTAACAACGTCGACTTATATGCTTTGATAAAACACCATACCATCGATTTTAAAAAGGCTTTCGTAAGCCTTACCGCCAGTTTTTTAGTCGTTTTGAGTATATTGCTCGTTGATTCAGCGGAAGAATCAGATAAACAGTATGGAATCGAAAACCAAGGCGTGACACGCTCTTTAGCGGAACTCACACAGATCATTAATGCGCTTGAGTACAACATTACTGCGCTCTACCCACTGCACGGCGATACGTATGTGTTCTCGCATGGCAAAAAGGTAGAGGGAGAAACGTGCTATTTCATCAGTGAGGAGCAACAAGCCCCACGTTTTGATTTTATGTTCTCTGGCCCTCGCGAGATGTGTGATCCTAAATCAGTGCTTAGTGCTGAAGCGGGTAAGCGTTTATTCATCGCTCCAACCATGGCTTATTTTGCCAATACCATTGATACCATCTCTGCGATTTACTTTATTTCGAAAGATAAATTCATCATCTCTTCGCCTTCGGATTTTGCCAGCACGATTAAAGGGGATACCTTCGATTCTGTGGTGAATAGCCGCCCGTACTGGGTGAATACGGTGCGTTTTGGCTTAGCTCAGGGACAAGATCAAGTGGTGTATACCGGGCAATACGATGATTACCTGACGGGTAAAAAAGTCGTGACGCTAACCAAAGGCATCTATGTTGATGGGGAATTTAAAGGGGTACTCGGTATTGATGGCTATGTTGCGAATTTAGTGTCGAACCCTAAACATGGTTATAAGGTGACGAGCACTCGCGGAGCAAACAAATACGGTTTCATGGACTTTACCCATTCGCGACCTTTGTATGTCGATGGTATCAATACTCAGCTCTATCTCAGTATTGAAGAAGACAAGAGTGAGCACTTTTTGCATGTATTGGAGATGGAAAGAGTTCAGTTATCGATACTTTTGGCTTTGTATGTGGTTTCCGCCTTATGGCTGTGGCGATTTTATACCAAACAAGAACACAATCGTTTAAATAACTTAGCAATGCATGATCCACTCACTGGCCTATTGAATCGACGCGGTTTTGAAGCTCGGTTGCTGGCGCAAGACGAAGAGCCAATCATTGGTGTGGGTGTCTTCGATATTGATGATTTTAAAGTGGTCAATGATGTTCACGGGCATAAGGTCGGGGACGAAGTGATTTGCCATGTCGCCAAGTTGATGATGAACAGTGTTAGGCAGCAAGACATTGTCGCTCGGTTTGGTGGTGAAGAGTTTGTTGTCGCGATCACGGGAGAATCATCTGAATTGCTGTCATCGATTTTTCAACGGATTCAAAACGACATTAGCCTGCAAAGTTACCGATGTCCGACGGGGGATAAGGTGAATATTTCTGTTTCAGGGGGAGCAACGCTCTACTCTTTGTATAAGTTCGACAGTGTTGGTCACTTGTGGGAAAACCAGAGCATTCGTTCTTCGGATGAGCAGCTTTATAAGGCGAAGGCCGCGGGCAAGAATCAAGTGTGTATTCACGTGTTTTAATTCGCAGTGAGCAGTTTGTGAGAACCAATGAGGGCCTAGTCGTTTGACTAGGCTTCTTTCTATGTATTTAACATCGACTATCGACTATCGACTATCGACTATCGACTATCTAAGCCTAAGCGCTCTTTTATCTAAAAGGTGCCACTTAAGAAATGCCTCTAAGATGAAATACGTTCTGCGATAGCAATGCCTCTAAGATGCGACGCTATTTCTTGATGCGGCCCTTGTTCATCCATTTCTGATGCACACCACGACGCAGGCTCTGGAAGCTGTTTTCTACCTTATCGACACCAAGCAAGATAACCAGCGCCATTAGCGTGATGATAACAGACTGAGATAGGTGCCCTAAGGCTATCATCATCCCCAAAGCCGCCAGCACCCAGATGATCGCGGCAGACGTGACGCCATGAATCTTACCATCCAATGTCATCATTACTCCTGCACCAAGAAACCCGACCCCCGTTATTATCTGACCAAGCACACGGGCTTGATCGAGCGTGTTAGGAGATAAGCTAATCGCCATGGTGAGAAAGAAATAAGTACCGCTGATAATCAAAATTGAGGTTCGTATTCCAACGGGTTTACCGCGGGTTTGCCTTTCGATTCCGATTAACGAACCACACAGCATACATACCGCGAGGCCTGCCCAGCTAAAGGGGGCAAGGTTGAGAGTTTGTTCTATAAATTGTGGCATATCACCCCTCCTAAAAATTTAGAATAGAGCCGAGTATGCTAATAATAGACCGGACGATCGAACAAAAACTTTTTGTCTTAACGATTGGATTGTCTGCTTGAGGTTTAACAGCCAGTGGTGGTCAATGAGAAAGTAGGGGCTTCTGTTTCTGTCGCTTCTTGGTATTCAAGACGATAAGAAGCGACCATTGCTCGAGATAGAGTTATTCAATGTGCAGATCGAGTGGTGTCTTACTGCTGCGGCCGCCGATCTCGCGAGTTAACTTAGGCACTAGGTAACCAGAAACTTCAGAGATTAACCCCCTAAAGTGGGCCTTTGCTTCTTCATCGGAGATATAGAAGTGAGCGGCGCCCTGAACCTTATCAAGAACATGCATATAGTACGGTAAAACACCGGCATCGAATAGCTTTTCGCTCAACTCTTTCAATGAGTTAGCGCTGTCGTTGACGCCTTTTAGCATCACGCCCTGATTAAGCAGAGTCGCACCACTGAGTTTCAACTTATGGAAAGCTTGTTTGAGCTCCACGTTGATTTCATTGGCGTGATTGATATGGCTGACCATGACCACATTGAGGCGAGTTTGAGCTAACAATTGGCATAGTTCATCAGTCACTCGAGCAGGGATCACAACCGGTAATCGGCTATGAATTCGAACGGTTTTTACATGCGGGATCTGTTCGATAGCATGGATAAGCCATTCGAGTTCGCTGTCTTTGGCCATCAAAGGGTCGCCACCCGATAAGATAACTTCGTTGATCTCGGGATGTTGAGCCACATAATCGAGGCTGGTTTGCCACACAGACTTAGAACCCTTGTTGTCTTGATAAGGGAAATGGCGACGGAAGCAGTAGCGGCAGTTTACAGCGCACCCCCCTTTTACAATCATCAGTGCGCGGTTTTTGTATTTATGCAGCAGTCCAGGTATTGCGTTTTCTTGCTCTTCTAGCGGATCGGCTGAATAGCCTTGATGAACCTCGAACTCTTCGTTGAGTGGTAACACCTGACGCAATAAAGGGTCGTGTGGGTTGCCTTTTTCCATTCGCTCTACAAAGCTTAGGGGTACTCGAAGTGAAAACAGCTCTCGTGCCGCGAATCCTTTTTGCCACGGTGTTGGGTCTATTTCTAATGCTTCAAGCAGTTTTGTCGGGTCAGAGATCGCATTCGATAGTTGTTTGAGCCAGTTTTGCTCAACAGATTCGACTTTTCGGGTTATGATATGCGGCATTGAAATTAACTCAAAGATGTGGAAGAGAAAATCATGGCGTCAGTAAGCACCAATGAATTCAAAGGCGGTTTAAAATTCATGTTAGATAATGAGCCTTGCGCAATTATCGACAATGAATACGTTAAGCCAGGTAAAGGCCAAGCGTTTAACCGTGTAAAACTTCGTAAACTGCTGTCAGGCAAAGTGTTAGAGAAAACATTCAAATCAGGCGAAAGCTTTGAGCTTGCAGATGTTGTTGACGTTGAACTAGGTTACCTATACAACGATGGCGAATTCTACCACTTCATGAACAACGAAACATTTGAGCAAATCGCAGCAGACGTAAAAGCAGTCGCTGACTCAGCAAAATGGTTAGTTGAAAATGACGTTTGTACTCTAACGTTGTGGAATGATAACCCTATCACTGTTACTCCGCCAAACTTTGTTGAGATCGAAGTAACTGAAACTGATCCTGGCCTTAAAGGCGATACACAGGGTACGGGTGGTAAACCTGCAACTCTAGCAACAGGCGCGGTTGTTCGTGTACCTCTATTCATCGCTATCGGTGAAGTTGTTAAAGTTGATACTCGTACTGGCGAATACGTTGGTCGTGTGAAGTAATTTGATTGTGTCCATCTTGTTTAAGGTGGCTCAGTGAAATAGAAAAGGTCGCTTATCGCGGCCTTTTTTGTATCTGGCGATCGGGAGAAGCGGTAGGGGCAAATGCGAGTAACCGAGATGCGAGATACGAAGCGCGGGAAGCTCAGGAGCGAGTGAGCTAGATGCGTGGTATTCGACAAACAATAAAAAAGCAGAGCTGGATAACCTAGCTCTGCTTTCGATTTTCTGTTCTTAAGTGCTTTGAATCTCGATTACTCGAATCTGCTCTTAACTGTTAAATCATAAAAATGAAGATAACAGACAGTGCGCTGATTAGGCCTGCGAAGAAGTAGCAACCCACTTTACCAGCAACGCCGACGTGGAACTTAAGGTCGTGCATGCCGTGGTGAAGGCGGTGCATTGCATGCCACATTGGCAGTGCCAGCGTACCGATGATGAATAGCGCACCGATAATGCTGGTGGCGAATTCAGACACACGCTCGTAGCTCATTGCGTCAGCATCGATAATGCCCATTGGCACTAAGATACCTAACACTAGAATCGTGATAGGTGTGATCATCGCGAACCAAGTACCGCCAGCGCCAAATAGGCCCCACCAGATTGGCTCATCAGAGCGTTTAGGATCGTGGTTAACAGGTTTCACTTTGTAATTTGTGTTCATAACGAAAGCTCCTTACACCACAACAAGAACGATTAAAGAAATGAAAGCGACCGCTGCCCACTGAGTCAATACGATGATTCTTTTATCAACCAATTTACCTTTAAGGCGGATTGGCATTACTTGAGGCATCATGCTGAAGAAGGTTTGAGCGTGCATTAAGCTGCCCAGTAGCGCCACGATATTAATACCGATAACAACAGGGTTAGCCATAAAGCTTAACCAACCTGCCCATGCTTCAGGGCCTTTCACCAATGAACCCAAACCGAAGGTTAGGAATACAGTGAACAGAATCAAAGGCAGTACAGTTGCTTCACGTAACATGTAGAAGCGGTAGAACGGATGGTTGCTCCACCACGTTCTGTTCATCTCACGAACATAAGGTTTACGTTTGCTCATCTTATGCCTCCTCTGCTGATTTTACTTGCGATCCATCTGGCTTGAACATCGAGATAACGAAGTCCATTGAAGACTCAACTTTGCCTTGGTTAACGGCCGCTGCTGGGTCTACTTTCTTCGGACAAACTTCAGAACAGTAACCAACGAACGTACAACCCCAAGCGCCGTTTTCACCATTGATCAGCTTCATGCGTTCAGCTTTACCGTTGTCACGGCTATCTAGGTTGTAACGGTGAGCCAGAGTAAGAGCTGCAGGGCCGATGAACTCAGGGTTTAGACCAAACTGAGGACACGCCGCGTAACACAAACCACAGTTGATGCAGCCAGCGAACTGTTTGTACTTCGCCATTTGCTCTGGAGTTTGGATGTTGGTGCCGTCTTCTGGTTTGCGGTCGTTACCGATGATGTAAGGCTTGATCGCTTCAAGGCGCTCGATGAACGGTGTCATGTCGACAATCAAATCTTTCTCGATTGGGAAGTTAGCCAATGGCTCAATTTTGAAGCCGTTTGGATAATCACGTAAGAAGCTCTTACACGCCAGTTTTGGCACGCCATCAACCATGATGCCGCAAGAACCACAAATCGCCATACGACAAGACCAACGGTAAGACAGGTCTTTATCTAGGTTATCTTTGATGTAACCAATCGCATCAAGTACTGACATGGTTTCATCAAACGGAACTTCAAAGGTTTGAAAGTGAGGTTCTGCATCTTGCTCAGGGTCATAACGCAGGATTTCAATTTTTTGGATTCGATTCGCTGACATTATGCTTGCTCCTCTTCGCTCTTCTTCGCATTCTCTTCTGCTGCTTTTTCAGCGGCAGCGGCTTTCTCAGCAGCTTCACCGTACAGACGAGCTTTAGGTTGAGATTTAGTAATCTTAACGCCGCTGTAGTCGATGGTTGGTGCTGCATCTTCGTTGTAGAACGATAGAGAGTGTTTCAGGAAGTTCACGTCGTCACGTTCTGTGCAGTTGTCGTCTAGACGTTGGTGCGCACCGCGTGACTCTTTACGAAGAATAGCTGAGTGAACCATCGCTTCAGCAACTTCAAGACCGTAGCCGACTTCGATAGCGTAAAGTAGGTCCGTGTTGAACACTTGGCCTTTGTCTTTAATGCTGATCTTTTTGTAACGTGCTTTTAGCTCAGTGATTTTGTCGATGGTTTCTTGCATCAAGTCTTCTTGACGGTAGATACCACAACCCGCTTCCATGGTGTGACCCATTTCAGTACGGATATCAGCCCAGTTCTCATCGCCTTCTTGGCTTAGTAGACCTGCGATGCGATCTTCAACCGCTTTCACTTGCTTCGCGATAGACTCTTCATTCCAGCCTTTGAATTCTGCTGCACGTTTCACGGCTTGTTCACCCGCTACGCGACCAAATACAACGAACTCAGCCAGAGAGTTAGAACCTAGACGGTTTGCACCGTGCAGACCAACTGAAGCACATTCACCAACAGCGAATAGACCTTTAATGCGAGTTTCACAGGTACCGTTAGTTTCAATACCACCCATGGTGTAGTGAACGGTCGGACGAATTGGGATTGGCTCTTTTGCTGGGTCGACGTTTACGTACGCTTTTGCTAGCTCACAGATAAACGGTAGACGTTCTTGCAGGTACTCTTCACCAAGGTGGCGAAGGTCAAGGTGTACGACATCACCAAGCGGGTGCTTGATGGTGTTGCCTTTCTGCTGCTCGTGCCAGAATGCTTGAGAAACTTTGTCACGAGGACCCAGTTCCATGTATTTGTTTTTCGGCTCGCCCACTGGAGTTTCAGGGCCCATGCCGTAATCTTGGAGGTAACGGTAGCCGTTCTTGTTGACGATGATACCGCCTTCACCACGACAACCTTCGGTCATCAAGATGCCAGTGCCTGGTAGGCCTGTTGGGTGGTATTGAACGAACTCCATATCACGCAGTGGTACACCGTGGCGATAAGCCATTGCCATACCGTCGCCAGTTACGATGCCGCCGTTGGTATTACAGTGGTAAACACGACCTGCGCCACCCGTTGCTAGAACAACAGATTTTGCTTTGATGGTAACAAGCTCACCTTCAGACATGTGAATCGCGATTAGGCCTTGTACTTCGCCATCTTCAACGATCAAATCCACCACAAAGTACTCATCAAATCGTTTGATTGTGTCGTACTTCATCGAAGTCTGGAACAGAGTATGAAGCATGTGGAAGCCAGTTTTATCCGCTGCGAACCACGTTCTCTCTACCTTCATACCGCCGAATCGGCGTACGTTTACTTCACCGTTTTCTTTACGACTCCATGGGCAGCCCCATTGTTCCATTTGGATCATTTCGCGAGTCGAGTTTTCAACAAAGTATTCAACAACATCCTGTTCACATAGCCAGTCGCCACCGCCAACAGTATCGTTGAAGTGGTTATCTAGGCTATCTTCGTCTTTAATTACTGCTGCTGAACCGCCTTCTGCTGCTACCGTGTGCGAACGCATTGGGTAAACTTTAGAAATCAGTGCTACTTCCAATTCAGGATTAGCTTCAGCCGCAGCGATAGCTGTACGAAGACCAGCGCCGCCTGCGCCGATGACTGCGATATCTGTGGTAATTGTCTTCACAGTTATTCTCCAGTGTGATGCGGAGTATTCCGCTTGTAATTATAAAAAGCTTATTGGTAGCACTTACTAATTGGCAGTACTTACTTATTGAGAGCACTTACTAATCGATAGCACTTACTAACTAATAGTACGTAAACGGTATCAACCGCTTATCACCTCTAAGCCTTAAGTGGTAGGTTCAGTGTACGAGAGGAAGGTATTCTAAAAGTTGATGTATTTGGGTTTTTAGGTCGGTAATGCATATGGGGGCATAGAAATTATAGGTTATGTGACTGCAATCACGGCAATGAATTGTTGATAACGATTCCCCCACAAGAGTCGTGTTAACGGCTTGTTGAGTATGATTTTTGTTATCAATGTGGCTAGCGGCTAAATATTAGTAAATGTATTGTAGTACGTAATTTTCTGGCTTCATCAAAAAAACATGCTGGTTTGATAAGGCAAAGATAGAAGCTTACAAAAGAGACGAAAAGTGGTAATTTTCGTCGCCTAGAATTCAGTGATATGGAACTTAATAATGCACTCCACATGGCAACCTGCCGCAACCATTAAGCAGTTAAAGCAACGTGCTGATATCCTTAATCAAATCCGTCATTTTTTTGCAAAGCGAGACGTGATGGAAGTGGATACGCCAGCCATGAGTCACGCCACGGTGACGGACGTGCATTTACATACCTTCAAAACTGAATTCGTAGGGCCGGGTTATGCGCACGGTCAGCCCTTGTTCTTTATGACGAGCCCAGAGTTTCATATGAAACGACTGTTAGCGGCGGGCAGTGGTTGTATCTACCAAATTTGTAAGTCTTTCCGTAACGAAGAAAATGGTCGTTATCATAACCCTGAGTTCACCATGTTGGAGTGGTATCGCGTGGGGTTTGATCACCACGATTTGATGGACGAAATGGACCTCCTATTGCAGCAAATTCTCAAGTCTGACAAAGCGGAGCGAATGACTTACCAGCAAGCCTTTATTGATGTGTTGGGTGTTTGTCCGCTGGAAGACTCGATGGATACGCTGAAGCAAGCGGCTGCACCACTTGGGTTAAGTGATATTGCGGATCCTGAAGAAGATCGCGATACGCTATTACAGCTTCTTTTCAGTATTGGGGTAGAGGCGAAAATAGGCCAAGATGTTCCGGCCTTTGTTTATGATTTCCCGGCATCGCAAGCAGCGTTAGCCAAGATCAATTCTGATGACTCAAGAGTCGCGGATCGCTTTGAGGTGTATTTCAAAGGCATCGAGTTAGCTAACGGCTTCCACGAGTTAGATAAACCGCAAGAGCAACTTAAGCGCTTTGAAGATGACAATGCAAAACGTATCGAGATGGGATTATCGCCTCAACCGATTGATCATCATTTGATTGAGGCATTAAAAGCGGGCTTGCCAGACTGTGCAGGTGTTGCTTTAGGTATTGATCGTCTGATCATGTTGGCTTTGGGCTACGACCATATCGATGACGTGACGGCTTTTCCGTTCCCGCGTTCTTAGCTTTTTGCTTTTGTTTTTATTGAGAGTTAATGGTCATTAGCTATTAACCATTAACTATTAACCATTAACTATTAACCATTAACCATTAACTATTAACTCTCAGCTTCCAACTCGCTTCACTAGCTGACCAGAATCCCGGTGCTCTATCTGACCAAAATACCTGTACCCACTAGTTGACCAGAATCCCAGTGCCCACCACGGCAACAATGGCACCTATCCAAGCGTAGGCATTTGGCCTCTGTTTGGTGTACAACCAGAGTATTGGTAACAACATGATGGGTGTGGTCGAAGATAACAGTGCGACCATACCGACATTGCCTTCCTGCAACGCATACAAAATCAGTGTCATTCCCACGGCCATCGCTAAAAAGCCATTAACCGCAGTAATTGCGAATATCTGTTTATTCATTGGGTTGATTGCGCGTGAAAGTTTAGCGCCCGTTAAACGAAACAGAGAGTGAGCCACAAAGGCGGTGATCATTCGAATGGCTGAAGCGGCGACAGGGTCGATGTTGGTTTGCATTACCGGCTTTGCAATGATGCCACCTAGCGCCTGGCAGATAGCGGCTGTAATTCCCAGAGCAACGCCAATCCACACTGTGCCTTTGATGGTTTCGAGCTGGTTTTTCGCTTGTCCACGACGACCAAAGAAGATGGCGGTTAATACCCCACTAAACACCAACGCTGAGCCAATAAGCTCAACCGAAGTCATGCTTTCACTAAACAGGAAGTAGCCGAGAATCGCGGAAAATACCGCGTGACAAGAGAACAGCAAACCGGCTTGGCGTGGCCCCATGCGATTCAAGCACGCGAATAGGGCGGTATCACCAATGAAGATACCAATCAGGCCAGACAGCATCATAGGTGTGACGAGGTCGGCTTCGACACTTGACCACCCACCTGTGAACCAAGCCATGCTCGATAAGATGATTGCGGTGCAACCCATACGCCATCGGCTATAGGCAAAAGAACCTAAGTGTTGAGCGGGTTTTACTGACATCAGGCTCGCTATCGCCCATAGAAAAGCGGCGGCTAGAGCTAACCATTCAAATCCCATGTCATTAACGTCCTTGTGTCTGGGATAAATTAGCTCATCAATATGCATCAAACCGAACTGAGAACAAAGTGATTCTTAACAAAAGAACCATGAACGTGGACAGTTCGGCTTAGCTTGATGTGATTAATGACGCGTTACACCTTAAAGCGCTCCACATCTTGGCGCATCGACTCTGCTGCATTGCTCATTTCATTTGAACTGTTGCGGCTGCTTTCTGCTTGCTGCGCAAGATCGTCAGAGGCATCTTTGATGCCTTGCGTATTACGGCTGATGTCTTCGCTTACCGCGCGTTGCTCTTCTGCAGCACTGGCGATTTGCAGCGCCATGTCGTTGATTTCAGTGATCGCATGAGTGATTTTAGTCAGGCTGCCATGGGCTTGTTCTGCGAAGCCAACACTGTTCTCTGCCAGTTGAGTGCTGGTGGTCATGCTTTCAACGGCATGTTGAGTATTCTTTTGCAGCGTATCAATCATCACGCGGATTTCTTCGGTCGAACCGTGCGTTCGTTGACTTAGTACTCGTACTTCATCGGCCACAACGGCAAACCCGCGACCTTGTTCACCTGCACGGGCGGCTTCAATCGCTGCATTCAATGCCAACAGGTTAGTTTGCTCGGCAATGCCCTGAATGGTGGATAGGATCTGGTTGATGCTTTGCGCATTACTCTCTAATTCACGAATCACATTGGCGGCGTCTTCAACTTGAGTTGCGAGGCCAGTAATCGCATCACGGTTTTGTTGAATGACTTCTTGGCCTTCATTACAAGCGGTCGCAGATGCCTGAGAGGCGGATGCGGTTAATTCGGCATGGCTAGCGACTTCGGCTGCGGTGGCCGACATCTCATGAATCGCAGTCGCAATCTGGTTGATGTCGTTTTGTTGATTCTCAACTCGGATAGAAGATTGAGTGGCCAGTTGATTGGCTTTTTCTGCATGGTTGTTGAGGTCGTGGCTGTGCTCTATGACGCCTTTCAACATGCTTTGCATTTGACTCAAGAACTGGTTCACAAGCTCGGCAAGTTTGCCAATCTCATCCATACGTGTGATATCAATACGTTGGGTGAGGTCACCTCTGCCTTGAGCGAGTTGAGTCAGCGCTGTAGACAGTGTTTGTAATGGAGAAAGTAGGCGGTTGATAACCACGGTACTCGCTATTGAAATGATGATGTACAAAATCAAAGAGGTCAGCGTGATGAATTGAATGGCATCGGATACTGCAGAAAACGCCATTTCTTTATCGATAACAATACCTAGCGACCAATCGGTGTTCGGGACATTGGCAATATAGACCAGTTTATCGCCTTGACCAGGCCAAGTTAGCGTAGTGATCATTTGGTCTTGGAGTAGTTGTGACACCTTGCTGGTTGTTAGTTCCGGATTCAAACTGGTCAGGGGTTTTTGACTCAAGGCTTCATCACTGTACGCCACGATGTTGTTGTTACCATCCACTAAAAATGCAAAACCATCGTTCTCGAGTTTTACATTGAGTACGGTATCAATAATGCTGGTAACGGTTAAGTCCGCCGCGAGGACGCCCTGTTTTTCACCGTTGAATGCTTTGGCAAAGCTGATGACGATACTGCCGTCAAAATCTTGATAAGGTTCGGTAATGATGAGGTCTGATGTTGCGCTGGCATCTTGATACCAAGGGCGGGTACGTGGATCGTAGCCTGCTGGCCAATCTTCACCTTTGTCGCCATAAGCGATTGTGCCATCGCTGAACCCTGCATAAACAGACAGGAATTGCCCGGCTTGTTTGGTGATTAATAACTCGCGGTCAGAATTACTATTGCTTGAAATGGTCGATTCATTGGCAAGCATCATATCACTACGGATGGAGAGCCAATCAGCAATATAATTTGTGGTGCCAACACTGACATTTTTCATTTCTTGGTTGATCGCGATTTCAGTTTCTTGAGTGAGTTGATTAACCGATATCCAAGCTTGGGTACCACTCACAACGGCGATAATGATCGCAATGGCGATCTGAATTTTAAATTTAATAGTATGTCTCAAGGTCCATTCCTCTCTATTAGACAAAAACCTAATTACGTACTTAATGGTGAATTGACGTGTCTTTGATGCGTGTATAGTGCCGCTCTCTCAAGTGGAATAAATGTGCTTAAAATCATAAATTCTAAATATATCGATCCTACTTTTTGACAAACAGTGAAGTGGAATCACAGTTATTTATCGATTGAAAACTGATCAACCCTCCAGCTAGCGAAATTAGGACTGCTATCTGGAGGGCTGTAGTGAAAAGTTAACGTGCTAGGTGATAATAAGCCGTGTTAGGTGATAATAAGCCGTGTTAGGTGATAATAAACAGCGCGATGTAGACCATTAATAAGCCTACGATACCTAAGATGATACCCATCTTCGCCATGTCTTTGCTTTCGATAAGCCCGGTTGAGTAAGCCAACGAGTTGGGCGGTGTCGATACCGGAAGAATCATACCCAGTGAGGCGGAGAAGGCGACCACAACCAGCAAGCCTTGTAGGCCACCAATTGCGACTAAGCTTTCCATCGATGCGCCGATCGCAGCGGCAATAGGCATCAGTAAGTTGGCCGTCGCGGTGTTCGACATGAAGTTCGCCATTAACCAACACACGATAGACAATGTCAGTACCACAGCTGCAGGTGAGAGCGATTCATAGTCAATCGCGTGTGCCAATGCCGCCGCTAAGCCTGTTTTATCCAAACCGATACCAATCGCGATACCACCGGCGACTAACCACAACACGTCCCAGTTAATTAGCTTAAGTTCTTCTTTGCCCATGATGCCGGTCAGTGTAAAGACGGCCAGTGGAATAATAGAGACTACGTAGGTGTTCATACCATGCAGTTTTGTCGTCATCCACAACAGAATCGTTGCGGCGAAGGTGATGTAAACGACAATCGCTCGCCAACTTTTTCTAAACTGTCCATTGAGCTTGAGTACCATGTTCTTCTGCTTGGAAGGAAAGAGTTTCTGAAGAAGGAACCAAGCGATAGTGAGTTGAATGATTACGAAGGGCAAGCCCATCATCATCCAACTTAAGAAGTCGATACTGTTTTCGCCAGTTAAATACTGCAATGCTATTGCGTTGGGCGGTGTACCGATTGGAGTGGCGATACCACCGGTGTTGGCCGCAATTGGAATACACAACACGAGTGCTTTAATCCCCATGTCGCCTTTAGGCGCAGAAGCCACGATTGGGCCTAGTAGAGCAAGCATCATGACTGTGGTCGCGGTGTTCGACATAAACATCGAGAACACGGCAGTAATCAGCATTAAGCCAAGCATAATGAAGCGCGGCTCTGTACCAAATGGCTTGAGCAGTACTCGGGCTAAGTTGTTGTCGAGTTCGTACTTGGATGCCGAGATAGCGAGTGCAAAACCACCCATGAAGAGGATGATGATTGGTGACGAAAACGCACCGAATATGTCGGTATATTTGATTAACTCACCGAGATCGTGTCCTGCTGGTGGGCTTCTGAATAAATGTAAGCCTTTGTCGGAAATCATCACCAATTCAAGTGCAATGATCAGGATTGACGTCGCGAATACCGGAACCGGTTCCAGAACCCAAAGTAGCGCAGCTAATAGAAATATCGCCAGTAAGCGGTGCTGAATCAAGGTGAGGTTATCTATGGGGATCGAGTCGATAGGCATGAATAGCACGCCCAAGGGAATCGCAAAACAAATCAATAGCTTGACCAATACGCCAACATTGAGTTTAGGCATGATACAAAGACCCTATGAATAAAATATCTTCAAATAGAGTAAGTTATCTGGATTTTTGGTACTTGGAGACGGGTTGTAAAATCGAAAAGTTGTTGAAGGTTTCGACAATTGTTTTGTTTTTGGTCAATTTTTTAATGAAGAGGTCTGTATTTGTTACGAAGGGCTATGAGCTTGTTATTTATGGCTATTAACTTGTTACGAAGCGCTACGAACAGTATGGTCAGTGACGAAAAAGGCGCGTTATTTACTAGAAATAACGCGCCTTTAGAATGTCTATGAACGAACTCAAGAAGCTATGCTTGGTCTGTGTTCTCAACTGTTTCAGCCGCGTCTTCACTTACTTCAGCGTTTTTGCCTGCAATATGCGCGAAAGGGGTGCCTAGAACGGTTTTCTCACCATTCTGCATCGTTTCGTCAAACTTGATGGCATCTTTAGCAAATAGATTGATAACCGTTGAACCAAGTTTAAAGCGACCCATCTCTTCACCTTTTTTCAAGACGATTGCTTTATCACCTTGTGCAGGGTAGTCCCATTTGTAAACAGAGTTACCGCGAGGTGGTGTGATAGTGCCAGCCCATACTTGTTCGATACTGCCGACGATAGTTGCGCCAACCAGCACCTGTGCCATTGGGCCAAACTCTGTATCGAAGATACAAACCACACGCTCATTACGTGCGAATAGGTTTGGAACATTCTCTGCCGTTAGCGGGTTTACAGAGAAAAGGTCACCAGGAACGTAGATCATCTGGCGCAGTGTGCCATCGCATGGCATGTGAACACGGTGGTAATCACTTGGCGATAAGTAAAGTGTCGCGAATTCGCCGTCTTTGAACTCATCCGCTAGGCTTGAATCACCGCCCAATAGTTCGCGAGCTGAGTAGTTGTGGCCTTTAGCTTGAATAAGTTGGCCGTCAGTAATTGGGCCAAATTGGCTTACGCGTGCATCAGCAGGGTGAACAATAACAGACTCACCTTCAGCAATAGGACGCATGCCTTCTTTCAATTCACGTACGAAGAATTCATTGAATGTTTTAAAGTGTTTTGGATCGCTATGCAGAGCTTCATCCATGTTTACTTTGTATTGCTTGATGAACCAGTTGATGATCGCTGTCGTTAAGCCACCCGCTTTAGCAGACGCCAGTTTACCGACTAGGCGAGTTAGCCCATGCTGTGGGATCCAGTACTGCAATCCAACTTTAATCTTATCCATTGTATTAATTTTCCAATGCTAATTGTTTTTCAATTAAATCTGTCGATGACGGTTTAGGGCGCGAGATGTTACTTAAATTCACGCCAATTGTCAGTAAATGCACACATTTGTTCACAAAAACGCGATTAGAGATCGGCTTTCTTGCTTCGTGAGTATTGACGGTTATCTTTGTTGTCAGCCATGGTTTCAATAATGCGATGGTAGCTAGCAAAACGTAAACGGCTGATTCTACCGTCTTCTACTGCTTCACGTAGAAGGCATCCTGGGTCGTCATTGTGTTTACAATCACGGAACTTACAACCACCTAGAAATGGCTTGAATTCAATGAAAGCGTCAGTGATTTCGTCTGGTTCTAAATGCCATAAGCCGAATTCACGTACCCCTGGGGAATCGATAAGATCACCACCAGAAGGGAAGTGATACAAACGTGCTGCCGTTGTCGTGTGTTGACCCAGTCCTGAGTTTTCAGAAACGGCGCCTTCCTCGATATCTAGTGTTGGCATGAGTGCATTCACTAAGCTTGATTTACCCACGCCAGATTGACCAACAAAAATGTTGATGCGATCTTTGAGTTCAGCTTCCAGCTCTTTGATGCCGTAACCCGACTCTTTACTCACAAACATCACCTTGTAGCCGATTTTTTCGTACACTTTCAGTGTTTCGCGGTATTCAGCAATCTGTTTTTCAGTCAGTAGGTCGACTTTATTGAGAACCACAAGTGGGGCAATGTTGACGGTTTCTGAGGCAATTAAGTAACGGTCGATAATATTAAGTGATAGCTCGGGTAACACTGCCGATACGATAACCATTTGGTCAACGTTTGCAGCAACTGGTTTTAGGCCATCGTAGTAATCAGGGCGAGTCAGCATTGAAGTTCTTGGCTCAACCGCTTCTACTACACCTGAAATACCAGCCATCGACTCTAAGCCTGCGCGCCAAGTTACTCGGTCACCAGAAACTAAGGTTTCGATACTACGGCGTAAGTTACAACGATGAACTTCGTTAGTTTCAAGATCTTCGATATCAGCATGTTGCCCAAAGCGCGTAATGACCAATCCGCTTTTTGTGCCACCAAGCATGTTCTCATCCCATTGGATAGAATCTTCTTTCTTGAGTCGCTTGTTCTGGTTGCTACGTACACGACGTACCTGACCTTTAGTTAACTTCTTTTTTTTAGCCACAATTTTTCACTTAACACATCTAACTTGATGATTGGGGACTCAAACAAGGTGTTGCTGGTGCCATATGATTTCGATGGCCCTAGAGCTAGTTTGAGTATAGTTATTTGGGTATAGTACCTCTTTTACACATAAACAAATAGGCGACGCCTTATGTCCTTTAGCGATCAGAACCTGATTTGGGTTGATCTAGAGATGACTGGACTTGATCCTGAAACTCACAAAATCATTGAAATTGCGACTATCGTTACCGATAGTGAGCTTAACCTCCTGGCTGAAGGACCTGTTTTGGCTATTCACCAACCTCAGAGTGAATTGGACAAGATGGATGAGTGGTGCACAACGACTCATACCGGCAGTGGTCTAGTTAAGCGAATTCAAGAAAGCACGGTTTCAGAGCAAGATGCGATTCAACAAACCATTGAGTTTCTTGAGAAATGGGTACCAAAAGGTAAGTCACCGATTTGTGGTAACAGCATTGGTCAAGACCGCCGTTTCCTATACAAACACATGCCTGAGTTGGAAGAGTACTTCCACTACCGCTATGTTGACGTAAGCACTTTGAAAGAGCTGACTCGCCGTTGGAAACCTGAAGTGTTAGATGGGTTTTCTAAGTCGGGAAGCCACCTTGCATTAGACGATATTCGTGAGTCGATTGCTGAGCTGCAGTACTACCGAAAAACGATTATTAACATCTAATCAGATCAAACGATCACGTTTATCTAACTTTTCAGGGACATAAGAGCCAATTTTTTTGCAAATCTGTGTGCTTTTACAGCAGTTGAGTAAAAACTTTCGTAATTTTGCATTAAGGACTTGCATCACAAAAAAATGCTCTTATAATTCGCAGCCCTGAACGGCGAAAGACGTTTCAGATTGCGATACTAGCTCAGTTGGTAGAGCGCAACCTTGCCAAGGTTGAGGTCATCGGTTCGAACCCGATGTATCGCTCCAATTTCTTTCTTAGGATTGATGTTGGA